>JBBIHD010000242.1:0-4256 GCA_037447195.1 Nitrospirota bacterium
CGTGGCTCAATGCTGTCAGTTTCATGATCTCTTCAGCACCGGGAGCGCCGGCCTCACTTCTCCACCTGCATTCCCGCTTCTTTCCATTCCGCGAAGAGCGCCTGGTTGATGTTCTTGTAATCCATTTTCATGAGCTTCCGGTAGGCAAGGTAGCTGCGGCTGCCGGTGTTGCAGTAGACGATGATCTTCTTCTCCTTGGGGAGCGCCTCCTGTTTCGTGGCGAATGTCTCGGCCGGGTAGTTCACCGCCGAAGGGATGCGCCCCTCGCTGAATTCCGACGGTTCCCGCACGTCCACGAGCACGTAGTCCCCGGCCTTTGCATCGATCAGGGCCTTGAGTTCCGCGGACCTGATCATCGTGGTCTCGATCTTTCTGCCGTATTCAGGACCCGGCACGATCGGGAGGTTCCGCTCCTCCCAGACGGGGAAACCGTCGCTGTACACGGCTAGATTCACGTATCCGAGGGCCTCGGCCATCTTTGCCGTCCGCTTGCTCTTGCCGCACTTCACGCCGTTGCAGTAGAAGACGATGAGTGCGTCCTTTTTCTTCGGCAGCAGGGACTCCAATTCCTCGAACTGCTTCTCCGGAATGTTCACGGCGCCGCTGATATGCGCCTCCTGGTACTCCTCTTTCGACCGCGTGTCCACGAGCAGGAAGTCTTTTTTTTGCTTCGTCATGGACTGAAGTGCCTCAGTGCTCATAACAGGATAGTCCGCCCGCGCCTTCTCGGGTAACAGCAGCGCTGCGACCAGCAGAATGAATGCTGCGCCGATCTGAATTCTCTTCATTTTCTTCTTCATCGCCAGCCCCCCTAACCCCCATACAGGTGAAGTGGAAATTGTACTTTGGAAAGCGCCGTCACGCTTCAGCGCCCTGTGACGAACAGAGCGGGCCAGGGCCAGCCTGCGATGCCGCCTTCCAGAATGAAGAGCCTGTTCTCAGGGATCCCGCGGGCCTTCAGGTATGCATAGGCATTGCTCGCCCCGGTCTTCCCGCGCGGACATACTATGACCACGGGGCCCTTTACGGCCCTGATGCCCGCCAGCGCCTTATCGAGCCGCTTCTTTTCCTCATCGGTCTTCGCGGGAAAGGCGTTCGTCTCGATGGCGCCCTTGAAATGCTGCTCCTCGAAATCATCGGCAGGCTGAATGTCGACGATCACCATGGCCTTGCCGCTTTCCAGCCACTGCTTGAACACGTCGGGCTTCACGGAATTCGACGCAAAGGCCGGCGCGGCAAAACACATCATAACAATCAGTGATAAAAATACGGTTCTTTTCATATTCTCCTCCGGAGTGCGGCCGCCGTTACCGATTGGTCCGCAGTGGCGGCCTGCATCATATATTTTCGATTTCCTTGACTTCGCTCGCCGATTCTTTCCCGCACAACCCGGAAAATATCTCCCGAAGCACCGAATCGTCTATACGGCTCAACAACGCAGCCTCATACTCATCGAGCAGCCTCTGCTCCTGCAGCACGTCCTGGGGGAGACTGACGCCCCCTGCCGGACGCGAGGGACGATTGATCCGCTGAAGAGCGCCGGACGGTCCTTCTGGTTCGTAGTCCAGGCCCCTGCGCCGATGGATCCATCGGCTGCACTCGTCGTGGGAACCGGCGAACAGCAGCACCAGAGCGCCGTCCCGCTGCAGGCAGACGAGTCGATACCCGCAGCCCAGGTCGACCTTTCTGCAGTCCCTGATCCGGTATTCTCCCTTACGCGTGAAGCGGAACTTTTCGCGCCCCTCCCCTTTCTTCATACCGGTCAACAGTTCGATAAAGGCCTCGGCCCTTCGGGCCGCCTGCAGGGCATGCCCGCCCTTTTCCCGAAGGTCTTTGAGACACCGTTCAAAGAGCGGCTCCCGGTATACATATCTGACCTGCTCCTTGTCGGTCGGAAAGAGGTCCATGTTCCCGATTCTCTCCTTACAGTTCTCTGAACGTTATGGTATAGCCGAGATTGAAGCCGAAGAGGTCCTCATTGAGCGCCTTGCCGTCCGCCTCGGCATAGGGGTACATGAAGTAGTTCAGCGGACCATCCTGCTGCGCCGGGTTCAGGATCAGGTCCCGCCCGCTCTGGAAGGCCACGCGGTTCGGATCGAGCCCGCCGAAGTAGAGCGCCACGAGGTCGCCCACGTCCTTGAGGTCCTGCGTCTTCTTCTCGAGCATTGCCTTGCGCACGTCCGAGGGGTCCACGGGCACCCAGCCGTGGCCCGGAAGGTAGAACTCGGCCCAGCAGTGCTGCCCTTTGGTCATGTCGCCCTCGGCAGCCTTGGGAAGGCGCATGCCGAAGATCTCCCGCGCCGGCACGCCGACGCTGCGGGCCAGCGCAACGTATACGGAATGGATGTCGCCGCATTTGCCCCCCAGGGACGCCAGCAGCTTTTCGACATCGCCGTAGCCGCATCCCTTGATGCTCGGATCGGTGCATGTTCGTCACGATCCAGTCATAGATCGCCCGCGACCTGGCAAGGACGGTCTTTTTTCCCTTAGTGATCCGCTCGGCCGTTTCCCGGACCTTTCCATCTGTCGGTCCAAGGCTGGTCGCCTTGAGATAGGGGCTGAACTCCTCGCGTGAGAAGGGAAGCTCCTTTTTCGGGAAGGCCCCGTTCTGCACAGCCTTCCTCCGGACCTTGAAGGTATAGGTCAGGCTCCGGTCCGCTGCCCTGCCGTTCCATTCAGCATAGAGCGCCATGTTCCCGTTGACCGCTTCGCGGTGTACCCCCTGCTTTGCATAGTTCCCCGAAACCGTGACGTCCTCGATGCTCTGGTTCTCGTCCGATAGCGGATAAGGTATCCAGAGCCTGACCTGGTTCGCCTCTTCCGGCGCCTTCAGCTTCACCGATACCGTTACCATGCCCGTCCGTTCGTTCATCGCCGCGCCTGCCGGCATGACCGCCATGATCACCAGGCTCACTACTGCAATGAACGCCATCCAGATACTTTTCCTTCTCATTGCACACCCCCCTGATCCGCCGTAATAGGTCTACGGAATAATGCATGCCGTGAACAAAAAAACGCGCCTTCGGTGCAGCAACAGCCTCAGGATACCGCGTTGTGGATTACGGGATTATGATAGATTTTAGCGATAAGTCAAATCGGTAATATCGATTGCAGATGAAGGATGGGATAGACGTTTTGAACAAGGAAGAAAAGCGAAGCCCTTCTCACCTGTTCATGAGAAGGGCTTCAGGAGGTTGTTGAAAAAGATTTTCAACGACTTTGCGAGCCGCGATTATCGGTATAAACTCCGCGAAGAAATCTCGCTTTTCAATTAATCAAGTGCTTACAGATTGCTTCGCTGATGTGCGCGGTGTTCGCTGCGAGGCCGCCCGACGATGCGGCATCACAGCGCCCCCGCCAGTTTGGCGGCCTGGCGGAGCTGCTCATAATCCTTGTCGCTCACATCCACGAATCCTGTAAGGTTTGCCTTGCCCAGCACCTCTCCGCCTTCGGCGCTTCCCGGCTTCAGCTTCAGGAGAGCGGCCTTTGCCTTGGCGGCAAGGTCTTTATTCAACTTCGGCGTGCTGAACAGGGGCCAGTTGGGGAAGTAGTCCGTATGGGCGATGATCTTGACCTGCTCAAGGTCCACCTTGTCCTTCATCTTCGCAAGATCATCTTCCCGGAGGCCGCCTGCATCAGCCGTTTTATTGAAGACCGACATCACCACATTGTCATGCTTCTTGGCAAAGATCGTAACGAAGTCATTCTTCACGTCAAATCCGGCCTTGTTCAGCAGCATCACCTGGAAGATGTACCCTGCGGCGGAGTCCTTGTCCACGAAGGCTATCCGCTTCCCCTTCAGGTCGGCAAGCTGCTCGATGCCGCTCGCTTTATCGGCAATGATGATGCCCCGGAACTTCGCGCCGCCCTTCGGCTCCACTGCCAGGGCCAGGGGCGCAATATTCACGTCCTTCTTGAGCTGCACGTAGATGAGCGGATTGGAAAAGGCCATATCCACCTCACCGGACCGCACGACCTTCTTGAAATCCTCGAAATCCCTGGGGATCACCAGCTTTACCTTTTGCCCTGTCGCTTTTTCCAGATGCTTGGCCAGGGGGTGGAACATGGAGATCATTTCGTCCTTGCTCAAACGAGGCAGGATCCCGATCTTGATCTCCTCTGACGCCGCCGCCGTCACACTCCACAGCCAAACGATCACCGCAAAAAATCCGAGCGCTGATGATGCAAATATTTGGTACCGCCATCTCGTCATTCCGGGCTTGACCCGGAATCCAGAAGATGTTGAAAACCCTGGA
>JBBIHD010000243.1:0-4238 GCA_037447195.1 Nitrospirota bacterium
TGCCGAACATGCCCCCGCCGATGCGGTCGGCAAAAAGGGATTGAATGTAGGATTCTTCGCCTGTCTGCACTTCGGTGCTTCCTCCTGTGAGCATAATTATAACCGCTGATAAAAACGGTTTGGCCAGCGATGATGAACTCGGGATTCCTGCTGCGGCTGGAATGAAGGTTTCTATTCCGCACTCGGCATTCCGAAATCCGCACTCACGCTGTTCTTCAGGCTCCCGATCCCCTCGATCCGCACCTCCACCTCGTCGCCGGGCTGCATGGGACCGATGCCCGGCGGCGTGCCCGTCAGGATCGCGTCGCCGGGATAAAGCGTCATGATGGAAGAGATGAAGCTCACCAGATGCGGCACGCCGAAGAGAAGCTGGGAGGTTCTGGATGACTGGCGGCGCTTGCCGTTCAGGTATGACTCCACCAGGAGATCGGCCGGATCAAGGTCCGTCTCGATCCACGGGCCAAGGGGGCAGAAGGTGTCGAAGGACTTGGCGCGGGTCCATTGGCCGTCCTTTTTCTGGATGTCCCTGGCCGTCACGTCGTTGGCGCAGGTATACCCGAGAATATGGGCCTTCGCCTCGCCGGGGGAAACGGACCGTATGCGGTCCTTGATGATAACAGCCAGCTCCGCCTCGTAGTCGACCTGGCTGCTCGCCGCCGGCTTCGCGATGGCGTCGCCGGGGCCGATGACCGCCGTGGGCGGCTTCAGAAAGATGATCGGCTCATCAGGCACGGCCATGCCCAGTTCAGCAGCGTGGTCGCGGTAGTTCAGCCCCACGGCCACGACCTTGGAGGGCTCGCAGGGCGCGAGCAGCCGGACCGCAGAGAGCCGGTGGCAGGCCTTCAGCACCTTGAAGGGCGAGAAAAAATCACCGTCCAGTTCGGCTATCTCGTCGCCGTTGATGATGCCGAAGGCCGTGCGGTCTCCGGTGCTGAACCGTACGAGTTTCATTGCGCTCCGCAGCTACTTCTTGTCGATCCAGTCGGAGAGCCGGTCTGCGGGGACCAGCCCGACCTGCACTTCGCCGTCAGACCGGACCAGCACCGGCGTTCCGGTGAAGCCGAACTCCCGCGCCAGGGCCTTGTTCTTTTCGATCTGGTCCGTCTGGCACTTCGGATCCGGCACGGGCTTTCCGGCGAAGGCGTCGTCGACCAGGGCCAGGTCTTTCTCGCACAGCATGGTCCGGGACTTGCGGTCCGCGTCCTTGTGGAATTCCAGCGGGAACAGGACGATATAGAAGGCAACGTCCTTTCGCTTCTTCAGCACGGCCTTCATCTCCGTGTGCAGCTTCTGGCAGTAGGGGCAGTCAGGGTCGGTGAACACGGCGATCTTCTGCTTGGCGTTCTTCGGACCCATTAGGAGCGCCGTATCCAGCTTGATCTTCTTGAAATCCACCTTCTGGGGCTCGGGACGCTTGCCGATGGAAGCGATGGGAACGATCTGCTGCACCACCAGCAGGTACTGCTTCGAGAAATCGATGAATACCGACCCCTTCTGGGTCTCGACCTCGAAGTCCACCTGCCAGAGCGCCTTGACCGGCGACAGCTTCACGTCGGTGATCTTCGCCGCGGGGATCCCCTTCTTCACGATCCCTTCGGCCTCCTTCTTGTCCATTTTGTGGCACTGCATGCAGTCTCCGCCGCAGCCCTGGGCCGTGAAGGCGTCGGCGGCGGCGGGCGCGGCCAGCAGCAGAGCGAAGAGCAGGATCAGGAACTTTTTCATAATGTACTCCCTTCCGTAGCAGCGTTTCGGTAGATCTGCTTCTATACTCACATCAAAGTTGACGGCGCTGAGCGCCGGCACTGACGACCTCACCTGCATGCTGCATCGTGGACCACTTCGCTACTTCAGCCCGAGCACGTCCTGCATGTCGTACATGCCCGGTTTTTTGCCCGCGATCCAGAGGGCCGCCCGGACCGCTCCCGCCGCGAAGGTGTCCCGGGAATGGGCGCGGTGCGTGAGCTCGATGCGCTCGCCCTTGCCGGCGAAGTACACCGTATGCTCGCCCACGATATCGCCGGCGCGGATGGTCTGGATGCCGATCTCCTTCTTTGACCGCTCGCCGATCAGGCCCTTGCGCGCATACACGCCCACCTCGTCAAGGTCGCGGCGCAGCGCCTGGGCCAGCACCTGGGCCATCTTCATGGCCGTGCCCGACGGCGCGTCCTTCTTCATGCGGTGGTGCGACTCGACGATCTCCACGTCATAATCGTCGCCCAGGGTCCGCGCGATCTCCTGCAGCACCTTGAAGGAAAGGTTCACGCCGATGCTCATGTTCGGCGACAGGACGCAGGGGATCTTGTCGGCGTACTTGGCGACCTGCGCCACCTCGTCCTTCGAGAGCCCCGTCGTGCCGATGACGATGGGGCGATGATGGTCCGCACAGGCCCGGATATGGTCCAGGCTGGACTCGGGGGTCGTGAAGTCGATCAGCACCTCGCCGGCAGCGAGGGCCGCGTCCAGGTCATCGGTGATGCTCACGCCCGTGGGCGGCAGGCCCGCAGGTCCGCCCGCGTCCTGCCCCACCAGCGGGTTGCCTTTCTTTTCGACAGCAGCGGCAAGCTTGATCCCCTCCATCGTGCTGAGCACGTTGATGATCCGCGAGCCCATTCTGCCTGCAGCGCCGGTAACGACCGCTTTGATCATGATACACTCCTTAGAGGGCATGGTGCATGGGGCAAAGGGTTTTACGCTCTGCTCTTTGCTCCATGCCGCTTTCCTGATTATCCGTGTCCAGATTGGTTGTATTTCTTCAGATCAACCCGTAGTCCTTCAGCGCCTTCTTCAGCTTGTCCTTGTTCGCCTCGCTCATGGGGCAGAGGGGCAGACGGAACTCCTCGGCGATCCTGCCCATCAGCGCCAGCGACGTCTTTGCCGGGATGGGGTTCGTCTCGATGAACATGGCGCTGTGCAGCGGCTCCATTTTATAGTGGAACTTCAGCGCCTCCTCCATCTTGCCGGCGAAGAAAGCGTCCATCATGCCTGCCGCGTCGGCCGGCGCCACATTGGCCGTCACGGAGATGCCGCCCGAGCCGCCCAGGCACAGGAGCGGCAGCGTGGTGAAATCATCGCCGGAGATCACGTCGAAGTCCCGGCCGCAGAGCCGGATGACCTCGCTCACCTGCTTCATGTCGCCCGTGGCCTCTTTGATGCCCACGATGCTCTTCATCTCCCGCAGGCGGGCCACTGTTGACGGCAGCATGTTCACGCCCGTCCGGCCCGGCACATTGTACAGGATGACGGGAATGTCTACGGTGCCCGCCACTTTCTTGAAATGCTGATAGAGGCCTTCCTGCGTCGGCTTGTTGTAGTAGGGCGTGATCATCAGCACGCCGTCGGCGCCGGCCTTCTTGGCGAACTTGGTCAGTTCCAGCGTCTCCTCGGTGCTGTTCGAGCCCGAGCCGGCGACAACGGGAACGCGCTTGTTCACGGTCTTGATGGTGAACTCAACGACGCGGTGGTGCTCCTCGTGCGACAGCGTCGCCGATTCGCCCGTGGTGCCGCAGGGCACGATCACGTCCGTGCCGCTCTTGATATGGAACTCGATCAGATCTCCCAGCGCCTTTTCATCGATCTTCCCGTTCCGGAAGGGTGTAACGATCGCAACCATTGAACCCTTGAACATGACCGGCCTCCCTCATGCATTACGTACGAAATTGACTCCGAGAACCCCAATGCCTATCGAAGCATCAACCATCCTCTACAGAAAGACGTTCCCTTCACAGATCACCTGAGCCTCGCCGTCAAGCTGAATGCCGGCAAAGGTCCCGTCCTGCATCGTGAAGGAGATAATGAGCGTTTCTCCGCCCTTTGTCAAGACCTCGACGGGCGGGGACACGCTGCCCAGGGCGGATACGATGAGCGCCGATGCCACCGCGCCCGTGCCGCAGGCCAGGGTCTCACCCTCCACGCCCCGCTCATAGGTCCGGACCCGCAGCTTCCGCGGCCCGGCAACGGCAGCGAAGTTCACGTTCGTGCCGGCCGGCCGGAACAGGTCATGATACCGCGTTTCCCTGCCGACAGCCTCCACATTCTCGGCATCCAGGCTTTCGGAGAGGTAGACCAGGTGCGGCACGCTGGTGTTGATGAAATGGCCCGTCCTGATGCCGCTGCTGAGCGGTACGGCCATGTTCAGCCTGAGGCCGGAAGCGTCGGGGAGCTGCACCCGCACGCGCACGCCCTTCACCTCGGCGCGGATCACTCCGGCCAGGGTCTCGAAGGCCATCTTCCTCGGCGCG
>JBBIHD010000244.1:0-4206 GCA_037447195.1 Nitrospirota bacterium
AGCGACCAGAGCCTGGCGAGTATCATACCGTAGGCTGCATTCCAGAGGATTGAATAGAGGGGCGTCGGATGCAGGGGGACGTTCCGCAGGTCTGCGATGAAGCTCACGCGGCTCTGCGGATGGTCGTACCGTATCCCTGTCCCGGCAGGCGCGGGCCGGCCATGGCAGCAGCCCTGCACGAGGCAGCGCAGTCTGCCAAAGGCCTGTATCCAGGGCGCTGCAACGCTGAAGGCGCCCAGCAGAAGCCAGGCGTTGAGGCCTAACAGAGGGGCCGCCAGGGAGCCGAGCACAACGCCTGCCACCCCTCCATAGTAGCCATAGGGCCGGAGCAGGGAGGGGGAGCCTTCGATATATTGCGCCCAGAGGGCGGCCGAGATGATGCCGGCGAGGGCAATGAACAGCGCAGGCGCAACGTAAGCCCGGCCGAGCAGAGTACCGACAATGCTGAGGCCGATACAGGTGCCGATGCCGCCGTAGATGCCGTGGTTGATAAGGCGGACAGGGCCGAACCGCCATTCTTTCCAGGAGTTCGCGACGCGCTCCGCCACAGCCCGCAGCCGATGCCACAGCGCGTCGAGTCTGAACAGAAGCAGCGCCATGCCGAGCCCCCCGAGCACATCTAGAAGAGCGTGCATGCCCGTGGTGATGCAGCTTAGGGAGATCAGGACGGCGGCGGTCCACCAGGCGTACCTCCATCGCGGGAACGAGCGAGCGTAGGCCCGGGCGGACAGGAAGGCCCAGATGACATGGAAGGACGGAAAAGCGGCCACCGGCGCATCGAGCGACCGTTCCCAGAGCAGCAGGCGCCCCAGGAGGCCCGAGGGCTCGAACTCGCGCGGCGTTGCTATGAGCGGGACGGTGACGAACAGTATCGCGACCATGACCGTACCGCTTAAGCCTGCTACAGAGAAGTCCCGGAGAATCCGGGAAGAGCGGGCAAAGAGCGGGACAAGCAGGACGAACAGATAGGTGCCGCCATAGATCAGCTCGGTCCACTCATAGACCGGGAGCGAACGTTCGAAGGCAAAGAAGGCCTCAACGGCGTCGGGCGGCTTGCCGAGGAGGATGACGGCCTCATAGACCGCAAGCCAGGGCAGCAGCACCAGGACATAAACGGATATCCGCTCTACCGTAGACGGGTTCCTGTCGTTGTTGCCGGGAAGGCTGATGAGCGGCTTCGGCAGGCCTGCGCCGAAACGCTGTTCCATGTCGTGCTTTTCGAAGCCAAAGACCAGTGATATGCAGCCGAGCGCGGTGACCGGGAACACTAGCCAGAATCCGCCGGGCGACCCGAGCGCCCATGCCGCGCCCAGCAGAAGGAGGCAGAATCCGGTGTATATCGGATGGGAGAGATAGCGGTAGATGCCGCGCGATACATGGCGCTTCGGCGGATAGGCGTTCATCGGCAGCCCTTCGCCGTAACGCATCATATCCGTAATGCCGGTCACCGTCATGGCCATGCCAAGGACAGCGATAACTATTCCGGGCCAGATTGTTTCAGGGACGGGGAGCGGGACAAAGGGCCCTGTTGCCCGCGCCCAGAGGAGCAGCAGCACTGGCAGCACGACGACGAACAGCAGGCCGTAAAGAAATGCACCGATGCTGGAATGCCTGACAAGAGCGCTCAATCAAAACCTCACGACTTCATGGATGGCCCACCCGGCGGCCGGAGGCCCATCGATCTTGTTCACTGTTCCACGGCTCAGCCATTTGCTTTCCCGGGCCCGGAGCGTCTTCAGCGGCGCCACCTTGTCGATGCCGGGTACCGCGGCGAGGGCGGTGGAGATCAGGGGGCCGTCGCGCAGCACTGCCGGATGATCAAGGGCGAGAACAGGCTGCCCGCCGCGGGTGGTGACTGCCTGGTCCGATACGGAATGATCGGCCAGGAGCCGGCCATTCCGGTATACCAGCGTCAGGGGCATCTCTCCCTGCCAGTCGATCCAGACCATCGCATCATGCTCAGACAGGAACCGGCCCCAGCGAAGTTCTTTTATCGGCAGTTCCCAGGGGCGAAGCGACATCTCGAGATGTTCGACGTAGCCCCGTCCGCTGACCGTGGTGTCCGATCCGACGCGTACCTCAACCCGGGAATGGGGCTGCAGGCAGGACCAGAGAACATTGCCCCGTGGTGATTCAAGAAGGGGATGGCCAACAGGCTCTGCGAGGGCTTCCCAGGCACCCTCTATCTGCAGGGGGCGGAACGACCAGGTGATGCGCTTTCTGTCTGAGACAGGATGCGAGCATTTGCGCACCGATGTGCGCGTTGTCGTGCCGGCGTGAGCGGGATGCAGCAAGACGCTCGAATAGTTGATCGTGACCGCCTTCCAGCGGAGTTCAGCAGAGTAGCCGATGAAAACATCGCCGGTATCCGAAACACAATCGAGATACCATTTAGCAAGCAGGAATCCAGTCTGAGATCTCACCGGCGGACTATAGCATATTCTTCGTCGAAATTGCAAACAGCTTGACAGGAAGGCGAGAGGGCGTTTTTTGCGCCTTTGCGAGAAATACAGTCTTTGTCTTTTCTCCGTGTCTCCGTGTCTCCGTGCCTCCGTGGTGAAAGATGTATTGGGTCAGAAAAGCCCCATCTGTCCCTTGATCTCCTTCCGCTCCACCTCCTCGAAGATCCGTATCTTCCCGTACTCGCCGTCATACCCCGGCGCAATATGCACCTTCCCTTCGCGCACGCGCGAGACAGCTTCGGCTATGATCGGCGAGGACGCGGCCTCGATCTCCCGGAGCGGAACATCCATCAGGATCCGGAACTCGCTGCCGAGCTTTTCGAGCATGGCAAAATAGGCGGTGTTCACCTTTTTGCTGCCTGGCCCGACCTTCAAGGCCTCGCCGATGATCTCGGGCAAAGGAATGATATTGCGGAAGCCGGGCCGGCCTTCCGGCCGCGCGCCTTCCTCGCGGTCCGCCAGTTTCTCGACGCGGTGCGTGACGCCCACGGTCAGCTTCTTGCCGCAGACCGGGCAGAGATAGTTGTGGTGGATCGTCTCCTTCGGCGAGAGGCTCACGTTGCAGGTCCGGTGGCCGTCGAAGTGGTACTTGCCCTCTTCGGGAAAGAACTCTATGGTGCCGAGGAAGCCTTTGCGCGTCCTGATCGCCTCGTGCATGGCCGGATAGGCTACGTCCGTATCAAAGATGTTCGCCTCGCGCCCGATCTTGGGGGCCGAGTGGGCGTCGGAATTGGAGATGAGGGTGATGTTGTCCAGGGCCGAGAGCCGCCAGTTCATGGGCGGGTCCGAGGACAGCCCTGTCTCAATGGCATGGATGTGCGGCGTCAGCTCGTCAAAGCATTCCTCCATGGTGTCGAATCCCGATGCGGACCCGAAGAGGGAGAAATGGGGCGTCCAGGCATGGGCGGGAATGTAGAGCGCTTCGGGCGAGGCCTCGAGCACGATCCTGAGCAGCTCCTTGGCGTCGAGCCCCAGGATGGGCCTGCCATCGGCTTTCAGGTTGCCGATCCTCGTCAGGCTGAGGTTGATCTTCGCTGCCGAGGCCATGTCCGGCGCCAGGACCACTGCATGGATCTTCCGGGTCCGGTCGTTCTTGCGGTAGATGCAGCTGATCTCGGCGGAGAGGATGAAGGACACGTCGGCCCTGCACGAGGCAGGGACATCGTTGGGCCGGAGTTCCTTTTTGAGCGTGAAGAGTCCGTTGCCTGCCGGTTCGAGCTTCTCGTTCAGCTCCCTGAACCATGCGGGGTGCGTAAAGTCGCCGGTGGCGATGACGCTGATGCCCTTGAGCTGCGCCCATTTCCAGATGCTCTCGGGGGACATGTCCTGGCTTGTGGCGCGGGAGTATTTCGAGTGGACGTGGAGGTCGGCGATGAATGGCATGGGGGATTATAGCATGAAAATATAA
Organism: Nitrospirota bacterium; assembly: GCA_037447195.1. Taxonomy (GTDB): domain Bacteria; phylum Nitrospirota; class UBA9217; order UBA9217; family UBA9217; genus GWC2-57-13. The sequence goes on from JBBIHD010000244.1 coordinate 3,871, forward strand.
TTTTACCATGGGGAGAAGCGGGAATGACGGGCAGCAAATGAATGCGAATGAAAGGCTGAATGACATTGAACCACGAAGGTCGCGAAGTACGCCATGGGCAAGCAATCCGATGAATCTTTATCAGAGAAGAGGAGGAGATTGTTTGGCCGCGAATGAACGCGAATAAGCGCGAATGAAAGATTAAGACGGGTTAAACCACGAACCGCCAAGGTCGCGAAGTGCGCGAAGGGGATGGCGCATGTTAAAGATTGACAGAAAAATGTACCGCGATTAATCTTCATCTAAGGAGGTGTCAATAAATTAAGGTTGCAACTAATCTAATTCCATGATATCATC
>JBBIHD010000245.1:0-4190 GCA_037447195.1 Nitrospirota bacterium
ATTCCGTGTCGTCGAGAGACGCCTTTATGTAATGCTGATGCATGCGTTCCAATATCGACCTGCCGGTCTTGCCGATACATTCGACCTGTTCCATGCTTCTCCTGTTTTTCTAATGATCGCGCAGCCGTTGTCGTCAAATCAACCCCGACTCCCTCGCCATCGACCTCGGGATGACCATGCCGTTCGGCAGCTTCACGAACGTGAGCATATCGGCGATGTCCGGATTGCACAGGCCTTCCTGGCCCATCCGTATCTTGCAGGCCTTTTCAATGTCCGCGGCCCGCGCCGACACGGTGGTTTTCTTTACGCAGAAAAACGCGCATATTCCGTCGGCGGTCAGATGATTCGGATTCTTGGAGTCAAAGAGAAAGTTCAGCCGGGCTATCACATACACGACCGCCGCGGCCCACACCTCTTTTGCGCCGCCAGTAATCACGTAGTTCCGCTTGCGTCCGATCTGTTCCCACAGCTTCCGCGCGTATCCGGCAAGCTCAGGCGTGAGATGAGCCGCCGAAAAAGCATCAAGAAGAGCGGCGACCTCCACGATACGCGCCTGCTTCCTTGCATCGGCGGAACTCCCGGACCGGCGGCCCTCCTGTCCTGCCGGCGCGTTTCGTTTTTTCGCCGGAATGCGCATGTGCGGCGGCGCAAGCGGATTAACCAGAAAGGTTCCCGCCCCGCGCAGCTCTTGATAGAGCTCGTTGAAGCTCTTTCGGTAGTTCGGCCCGAGCCGCGCGACATTTGCGATCAATCCGTCGCAGACATAGTGGTCATCAAAGGCAAATACTCCCGCCTCCATGACGACCCCCGGCCCTCCGGTCATAACGCTGATTTCATCCATCAGGCCTAGAACGCCGTAACCATAGTCGCCGCCGTCCTTGAGAAAGATCGAACAGCTCTTCAGGTCGCGCAGATACACCCACCGGGAATATTCGATGCTCCTGATTGCCATCAGTATCTTCCGGTCGATAGGCTCCGTGCCATCCTCCAGCCCCTGCAGGTATTCGTCCAGCAGACCTCGGTTTGCCATGAACCGTTTTCTGGCCGCATGCAGCTTCTCAATGGTTCGCAGCCCGTCGTCCGCGCTCTCCGCCGCATATATTGACAGCAGGAACCGTTTGTACTCATGGATAAATCGCCGTGCGACCGCCTGATCAATCACCATTTTCGTTTTTCCTGTTGAGAAATTCCTCGAAGAGCCCGCACGTCCGTTCGAACGCCCGCAGGCCCTTCTCCGTCATTTGATCGTATCCGTCAGGCAGCAGTCCGCCCGCTTCCACAGACTCATGCAGCATCGTAAGCGGAGCAACGCCGTGCTCCTCGTACTTCGACACGCGCGTTATGATTGATCTGCCGAGAAGGGCGACGTTGTCCCGGTGCGCCTTAAGCTGCTTTGCGGAAAGCCCCTCGCTGACAAGAAAGTTCAAAAAGGACTCCATGAAGGGAAGAAGCCTCTTTCCGTACTCGCGGTCCTCCCTCGTACCCATCCATTCTGCCGGCCACGAGTCGATATCAGGCGCCAGTTCGCGCGCGGTCATCCGTTGTTCATCTTTCTTCATCGGTTCAGCCAAAACGTCCCGGCATGATCGTCGGCGATGTACGCCATCGCCTCGCGCACCGACATGCGCAACCCACCCAAGTCGCCAATCGTGTCCCACCGATCGCCGTTCCGCCACAGAACTTCGACGGAATCCTCGCCGCATATCCTGAGCCGCGCAACTTGTCTGCCGTTCGACAAATCCATAATCGAAACACCATAACGATCGGGCCGCACGGCAACCTCGAAGCCGCGTTTTCTGAAATAGGAGAGGATTATTCGAGCCATGCGATCAGCCTCCTGATATCAGAAGGGAACCGGCGTTGTCATCTGTCCTATCCCCAGAAGATGTGCGTGGGATCTTCATCGATCTCCGCGAGGATATCATCAAGGCTCTTTGTCGGCTCGAGTTCGGAATAAACGCGCCACTTATCGTTCCTGTCAGCGCAATAGAGGGACCATAACGCCTTTTTTTGATCGTAGCGCATCTGTGCGATCTGCATAGCCGACCACTCCGAGTCTCCATCCCTCCAAGGCGCTCGATGCTCGACGATCGTCGCGGTGCCGCCCCGGAATTTATGCGACAGCCGCACCTGATGGGCGGCATGCGGCGGGATGCGACCACTGCAAAACGATGTCAGCTTCTTCTCGGCAAGCGTTTTCACGAGAACAGGAATTGACTCGCTATTTCGACCCGTTTGTTTCCCGGCGGCTGCGGCTAGTCCAGGACGAGCGGACAATTCGGGATTAGCTTTTTTCCATTTCCCGAACCATGCATGCAATCCGAGATAGTCGACATACCGGAGCAGCAAATCAGGCTTGAAGGTCTTGAAGTTGCCCTTTTGAACATCCTCAAGCCGATACTTGGGCGCCTTGAGGATTCAAGAGCCGCTCTTTCACTGAAGATAGTATACATGAAAGGAAATTGCAAGCGTGTTTTCGGTTGTTTTTTCCGCAGCCTGTCTATATAATACCGGCTATCCACCTTCCGGAAGGACAAACAGGTACTCACTCATGGACTTCAACTGCATTGCCACGGGCATCGGCAGCCTGCCGCTCCTGGACGCGGACGAGGCTGCGGCGCTGGTCCTGCGCCGGCTCCCTGAGGCGCCCATCTGGCCCCAGCTGCCGAAAAAGGACTTCCGCGAACAGATGGACGCCCAGTACAGCGAGGCCCTGCCCGGGCTCGTGCTGGATGAAAAGAAGCGGCGCTTCTCCTTCGAGACTTCAAAGGACCTCACCCCGGAACTGGAGCGGTTCTTCGGGCGCTATCTGGAGAAGGACCTCGCCTACTTCCGGATCTCCGAGGACCATGCAGCGGGCTTCTACGGGCTGCTGCGCGCGCTGAAGCAGGGCGTTCCTCCATCGGCACGCTATCTGAAAGGCCATATCACCGGCCCGCTCACCCTGGGCGCGTCGCTCAAGGACGAACAGGGCAGGGACATCATCCACAACGACCAGCTCTTCGACGCAGTGGTCAAGGGCCTTGCCATGAAGGCCCTCTGGCAGATCGAGTCGCTGAAGCAGTTCGGCCTGCCGATCATCATCTTTATCGACGAGCCGGCCATGGAGTCCCTGGGCTCGGCATTCTCGGCTGTTTCCTCCGACGTGGTCGCGGAAAAGCTGAACGAGATCATCGACGGCATCCACGAGGCCGGCGGGATAGCAGGCATCCACTGCTGCGGCAATGCCGACTGGCCCATGATCTTCGGGACCAGGATCGACATTGTGAACTTCGACGCCTTCGGCTACCTGGACAAGGTCCTGCTCTACCCTGACGACATCAGGGCCTTCTATGCTCGCGGCGGAGCGCTTGCATGGGGCATTGTACCCACCGGCGCCTTTACCGGCAAGGAGACGGCCGCAGAGTTGATCGCCAGACTCGAGGCCGGCATGCAGCGGCTGGAAGACCACGGCATTGAGAGGCACACGATCCTGCGCCAATGCATTCTCACGCCCTCCTGCGGCATGGGCAGCCTTGCGCCAGATCAGGCCGTGGCGATCCTGGACCTGCTTGGACAGGTGGCGGACTCGATAAAAAAGACAGGCCCGCGATGAATGCCCGGCGCGCCGCTTCCGCGCTGAAATGCGTTCATTCCGGGCCGCGCTGAACCCATGCCCCGCTCTACTCATCTCTGGATATTTCTTCTCATTTCCCTGGCGGTCCATCTGCTCCTGGCCGGGGCCGTGCTGATGCTGACCGGCCCGGCGGCGCCGGGGACCGAGGAAACGCCCGTGCAGATCGTGAATCTCCCTCCCGAGGCGCTGAAAAAGCTGCCTCCCCTGGAGCGGCCGCGGCCTGAGCGTCCGGTCCCTGTTCCCGAGAAGTTCGGCGCCGGCGAAGAGGTCCGCCTCCCCAGGACCGCTCCCCTGCCGCCGGAGCGCGAAGAAGGCATGCCGGAAAAAAAAGGCGCGCCATCACCGGAAGGTGAAAAAGGCCCTCTTCCCTTCCTGACCCAGCGGGACATAGACGACCTTGCGCGCAAAGGCATGCCGCCGCGCAGGCCCGGCGACGACTCGGTCACGCTCGACACGAGCGAATTCAAGTTCATTTCCTACAACCGGTGGCTCAAGCTGAAGGTCGAGAATGTTCTGCGCTATCCCCCCCTTGCCGCCGAGTCTGGGCTGCAGGGCGTGGTGTATATCCGCTTCG
>JBBIHD010000246.1:0-4163 GCA_037447195.1 Nitrospirota bacterium
TCCTTCAGGTTCTCGATCCTGATCCGCGACTCGATGCTCCGCTCCTCTTCCAGGGCCTTGAGGTATCCTGAATCGTCGATCACCTGCTTTACCAGGTCCGTGAGCGTGGCGGAACCTGCCGCTGTCCGCAGCCCTTCCATAAGTCCGGCGAATGCAGCCAGCTTCTTCTTTGTCCCTGCCGCGATGTCCGTTGTCTGGGCGCTCACAACCGCCTGATACAGGTGTGTCCGCTCCTGGTCGGCCAGACGCTCAAGCTTTTCAACGGTGGCATCGCCGATGCCGCGGCCCGGCACATTGATGATCCTGCGGAGGCCGACGCTGTCCGCCGGATTGTGCAGAACACGCAGATAGGCGATGATGTCCTTGATCTCCTTGCGGTCGTAGAACCGCAGCCCGCCGAAGATGCGGTAGGCTATGCCCCTGTTCCGGAGCGCATCTTCCAGTGCCCGGGACTGGGCGTTCGTCCGGTACAGCACGGCAATGTCGCCCGGCCGGCGGCCGTCCTCCATGAGCTGCTCCACGGTGCGGCAGATAAAGCGCGCTTCGTCCTTTTCGTCCACGGCCGTATAGCGCTGTATCTTTCTGCCGCCGCTCCTGCTCGTCCAGAGCGTCTTGCCTTTCCTGCCGATATTGCGCGAGACAACCGCGCCGGCGGCGCCGAGGATGTTCTCCGTGGACCGGTAGTTCTGCTCCAGCTTGATGATCTTCGTTTCGGGATAATCCCGCTCGAAATTCAGGATGTTCGAGATGTCGGCGCCCCGGAACTTGTAGATGCTCTGGTCATCGTCCCCGACAACGCACAGATTGCGCCGCTGGCCCGTGAGCAGCCGCACCAGACGGTACTGGGCATGGTTCGTGTCCTGATACTCATCGATCAGGATGTAATGAAACAGCTCCTGGTAATGGGCCAGCACGTCCTGGTGCCGTTCCAGAAGCCGCACGGTCAGCATGAGCAGATCATCGAAGTCCAGTCCGCCCGCCTCCTGCAGCCGCTGCTGGTACAGGTCGTAGACGCGGGCCGTGGCCTCATCGAAGCCGAACCCCGCGCTCTTTGCCCTGAACTGTTCATTGTCCGTCAGGTTGTTCTTCAGGCTGCTGATCCGCGCCGCAATGGCCCGCGGCTGAAAGCGCTCGGCGTCGATCCCGAGGTCCTTCATGCAGGTCTTGATCAGCGCGGAGCGGTCCGTCTCGTCGTAGATCACGAACTGCTTCTTGTACCCCAGCCGGTCGATGAACTGCCGCAGGATCCGGACGCTGGAAGAATGGAACGTGCTGATCCAGAGGCCGGACAGGGACATCTGCAGCAGCCGCTCCACGCGCTCCCGCATCTCATTGGCGGCCTTGTTCGTGAACGTCACGGCAAGGATGTTTCCCGGCCGCACGCCCCGCTCGCGTATCAGATGGGCAATCCGGTGCGTGATGGCACGGGTCTTGCCGCTACCCGCGCCGGCAAGGATCAGAAGCGGCCCCTCGCCATGCAGCACGGCCTCCCGCTGGGGAGGGTTGAGATCTTCGAGATAATCCATAGCGCGGCCTCCGGCCGCAATTGGAAATGGGAAATGGATAATTTCAAATTGTAAACGTACACGCCCGATTGAAGACAAAAGTTCTTATAATAAATCCCGGACCTTTACAATTTCCAATTTACAATTTACATTTTTCAATTACAGCAAGGCTGTTTACTCCACCGTCACGCTCTTGGCGAGGTTCCGGGGCTGGTCAACGTCGGCGCCGCGCAGAACGGCGATGTGATAGGCCAGCAGCTGCAGCGGAACGGTCATGAGCAGGGGCATGAGCAGGTGGTTCGTCGCGGGAGTCAGGATCACGTGTGCCGCTGCCTTGCCGATCTCCTCGTCGCCTTCCGTTGCAACGGCGATCACGATCCCGCCGCGGGCCTTCACCTCTTCGACGTTCGAGAGGATCTTCTCATACACGCTGTTCTTCCCGGCAAGCACCACGACGGGCATGTTCTCGTCGATAAGCGCTATGGGCCCGTGCTTCATCTCGCCGGCAGGATACCCTTCTGCGTGGATATAGGATATTTCCTTCAGCTTGAGCGCCCCTTCGAGCGCAATAGGATAATTAGGGCCCCTGCCGAGGTACAGGAAATCAGTGGCGCGGAAGAAATTCTTCGCGATCTGCTCGACAGCGTCATTGTCCTCAAGGCACCGCTCCACCAGCACGGGAATATGGACCAGGTCTGCCAGCATCTTCCTGGTTTCAGCTGCACCGATCCGGCCGCGCAGAATGGCATAATGCAGGGCAAACAGATAGAGCGCCGTAAGCTGCGCCGTAAAGACCTTTGTTGAAGCCACGCCGATCTCGGGGCCCGCGTGCGTATAGACCACGCCATCGGCCTCCCGGCTGACCGTGGAGCCGACAACATTGCATATGGCGATTACCGTGGCGCCGCGCTTTTTGGCCTCCCGCATCGCCGCCAGCGTGTCAGCCGTCTCGCCCGACTGGGTGATGGCGATGAACAGGTCGCCCGTGCCCACAAGGGGGCCCCGGTACCGGAACTCGGAGGCGATATCCACTTCCACGGGAATGCCGGCAAGCTCTTCGATCATATACTTGCCCGCCAGACCCGCATGCCACGACGTGCCGCAGGCCACAATGAAGATCTTCTTCATCGCCAGGAACTGGTCAGGGGAAATGCCGATCTCTTCCAGGTGGACCGTTCCCGTTTCCTGAGAGATCCTTCCGCGGATCGTGTCCATGATGGCCCGGGGCTGCTCATGGATCTCTTTCAGCATGAAATGGCGGTACCCGCCCTTCTCGGCCATTACCGGGTTCCACATGACCTTGGTGATGTCCCGGGAGACCTCATTGCCCGACAGGTCGGTGATGCGCACGCCGTCCCTGCTCAGCACGGCCATTTCGTCGTCATCCAGGAACAGCACGTCGCGCGTGCGGTGCAGGATGGCCGGGATGTCCGAGGCAAAATAGTACTCGCCCCGCCCCAGTCCGATCACGAGGGGGCTGCCTTTGCGGGCGCCTACGATCACGTCAGGGCTGCGGCTGTCGATCACGGCCACGGCATAGGCGCCTTTCAGCCTGCCCGCTGCTTCCCGCACCGCCTGTTCCAGGGGCATGCCCTGCTGCGCGATGCTGTCGATCAGGTGGGCGATCACTTCCGTGTCCGTCTCGGACGTAAAGGTCCGGCCCTGGGCGATCAGTTCTTTTTTCAGGATCGTATAATTTTCGATGATGCCGTTGTGCACCACCACCACCGTACCGGCGCGGTGCGGATGCGCGTTCTCCTCCGACGGACGGCCATGGGTCGCCCACCGCACATGGCCCACGCCCACGACGCCCGTGAGCGCCTCCCGCGACAGGATCGCCTCGAGGTTCTGCAGTTTGCCGACGGCGCGCCGGATCTCCAGGCCGTCGCCCTGGATCAGGGCGATGCCGGAGGAGTCATATCCCCGGTACTCAAGCTTCTTGAGGCCCTCGACCAGGATGGGGACCGCGTGTTCCTTGCCGATATAGCCGATGATGCCGCACATACGTCGCTACGCTCCATTGTAAGATGTAAATTCTAAATTTAAGATTGAAAATTTATGGAAAGGCGTGTTCACTTTGCACTTTACAATTTCCAATTTGAAATTTTCAATTATTTGGCCTTCCCCTGCTTCATCTTTCTTCTTCGCGCCGCGAAGCCCTCGCGTATCTCCTGAGGGGTCCTGCTGAGGGCAAGCGCATCAGGCGGCACATCGCGCGTGATCGTTGTTCCCGCTGCGATCAGCGCGCCGGCGCCGATCCGGACGGGCGCTACGAGCTGGGCGTCGCTCCCGACGAACACGTCATCACCGATCTCCGTGCGGTGCTTCCCGAACCCGTCGTAATTGCAGGTGATCACCCCGGCGCCGATATTCACTCCCTTGCCCACCGTCGCGTCGCCGATATAGGAAAGATGGTTCGCCTTGCTTCCCTCGCCGATAAGGGACTTCTTGATCTCGACAAAATTGCCGATCTTCGCGCGGACGCCGATCTCCGATCCCGGCCTCAGGTGCGCGAAGGGCCCCACAGAAGCGTTGTCGGCCACGCTGCTCTGCTCGATAACGCAATGGTCCTTGATCGTAACGGAGCTGCCGATGACGCTGTCCATGATCCGCGTTCCGGGATAGATGGCGCATCCCTGCCCCACAGCGGTCCTGCCT
>JBBIHD010000247.1:0-4153 GCA_037447195.1 Nitrospirota bacterium
AGCGCGGACCCATGGCTTCGCCGCGCTCATTCTCAGCAGCGGCCTGGTGAAAAAGGCACAGGAGCTGCTTGCAGGCGCTCCGGTGAAGATCGGGGCCGTCATTGGTTTTCCGCACGGCGCCTGCACCACCACCGTCAAGATCGTCGAGGCCATGGAGGCGGTGAAGAACGGCGCGCAGGAGCTGGACATCGTGATCAATGTGGGCCTGCTGCGGTCCGGAGCATCGGACCGCGTCGAGATCGACGTCAAGAACGTCATCACCATGACGCCCCAGGCCCTGCACAAGGTCATTCTCGAGACAGGATGCCTGACGGCGACGGAGATCGCCGAAGGCAGCCGCATCGCCGCGCGCTCCGGGGCGGCCTTCATCAAAACATCAACGGGCTTCGGCTTTCGCGGCGCGACTGTGGATGATGTGCGCGCGATCCGGTCCGTTGTGGGGTCCGCATGCCGCATCAAGGCCTCCGGCGGGATCCGCGATCTTGCCGCTGTCCAGGCCCTGGTGGACGCCGGCGCCGACCGCATCGGGACCAGCTCCGGCAAGGCCATCGTGGAGGAATTCCTCCGCGCGGAAGCGGCCCGCTGAACATCGACCCGCGCCTGTCCGCGTTTTTTCAGGGCGCAGGGTGACCGCGCGATCCTGTGCGGCAGCGCGGCCCCGGGCCACGCCTCCGCAGTGAAATCTGAAAGAGCCATTTTTCAATTGCGGCCATTGGCGGCTTATGGTATGTTCATCGCCTGATTGGCGAAGCGAAAAGCCGCTCGTTGTTCCTCCGGGAGACAGTACATGAAATCGGTTGTACAAAAACTGCTCAGGCCGGGATCGGTCTGGTGGGCCCTTGCGGCGTGCCTGATGATCGTCATTGTTGTCGGCTGGATCGCGACGCGGATCGAACACCGCATCATACGCTCCCGCACGGTCACGCAGGAACAGGTGGCCCGGGGCTGGAGCGCCTCGGGCCTTGCAATGACCACGCACACCATCTCGCGGGGTGAGAACTTCTGGAAGGTCGCCCGGCAGTACGGGGTGGACATCGACACGGTCGTGGGAGCCAACCCGGGGCTGACGAAGCTGCAGGCCGCCACGGGCCAGAAGATCAGGGTGCCGAACCGCCGGGGTGCTGTCCATGTGACCCAAAAGGACGACCGCCTGCCTGAGGTCGCTGCCGCCTACGGCGCGCCTGCCGATGCCGTCGCATCGGTGAACAACCTCGGTGAAAAACACATCCTGCCCGAGGGACTGGAGCTGTTCATCCCCGGCGCGAAGCCGCAGCAGCTTGCCGCGGACATGGATGCGCGGTACCGCCTTCGCGGCATCTTCGGATCGCCCCTCACGGGCCGCATCACGTCGACGATGGGAATGCGGAAGCACCCCGTCGGCGGATTCCGGGGCAAGCATACGGGCCTGGATCTTGCCGCCCCTTCCGGTTCGCGCATCGCCGCCGCTGCCGCCGGCACGGTCACCGAAACGGGCGAAGGAGAGTACATCGGCAAGTACGCCATCATTGCCCACCAGGACGGCTATACCACCCTCTACGGCCACTGCTCCGAGGTCCTCGTGCGTTCCGGCCAGAAGGTAAAAAAGTGCCAGATCATCGCACGCGTGGGAATGACGGGACGCACCACGGGGCCGCACCTGCATTTTGAGATACGCAAGAACGGAGCGCCCCAGGACCCGCTGGCCTATCTCTGGTAGGGCCGGCCGCCAGCCCCTTTTCAATTGACATGGCATGGCGTCCATGTTACAAGGGATACATGCATCGCTTTCTCCCCATACTTATTGTTCTTCTGATCGCGTCATCCCCCCTTGCCGGTGACCGGGAGCCCACCCCACAAGAGCTGGAACAGGAAGTTTCGAGGATGCGCGCGCTGACGGAACAGAAGAAATGCGACGCATCATGCATGAATGCCCTGGGATATGCCCTTTATAGACTTGAACGCCATCAGGAGGCGCTCGAGGCCTTTTCCCTCGCCATAGCCGCCAACCCCTCCTTTGCAGTGGCCCACAATAATCTCGGCGCCGTCCATATGCGCCTGAAGGACTACCCGCGCGCTGAAACAGCCTTCGGCATGGCCATCAAAATAGACCCGAATCATATCAAAGCTGCGTATAATCTGTCCGTTGCACTGTACCGGCAAAAGAAATATCTCGATGCGTACAAGGCATATCAGCATGCGAAGTCTATCGACGCGGCGTATGTTCAGAAGCGCTTTGATGAGTCGGGCGCTGAGAAAGAATTGAACAATGAACTGAAAAAGGACCCCGAGAATGGGGCCTTGCGGGTCATCGTGAAGGGCTTGCACGATGAAAAGTAGCATCCTGCTGGCTGCCGCGCTCCTTCTTGCCCTGTCACGTCCCTGCGCGGCCGGGGACTGGGGCCCCTGGTCGACGAACAGCGACGCGCCGGTCCTGCTCACCTCTGCTGACCGTGAGGCCGTTCGATCGGACCCTGAGATCCATGTCCATCCCATAGCGGCGACCCCCTTCCTGTGGCTGCTCAAGGTCTACCAGAACCACATCACTCATATCGACGGCGACCGCTGTCCCATGTACCCCACCTGTTCCCAATACAGCGTCCAGGCCCTTCGCAAGCACGGACCAATCCTCGGTGTTATCATGACCGCGGACCGCCTGCTGCATGAAGCGGACGAGCCGAAATATACCTTCATGGTCCGCGTCGGAAACCGGTTCCGCTACTCTGATCCGTTAGAGGAGAATGATTTTTGGTGGTACAAACAATGAAAACATGCCTGCTCCTTATCCTTCTCGCCGGGACGTTCCTTGCTCCCGCGTCCGCCGTGTCCCAGGAGATGAACGCGGAAAAAATGCTTTCGTTCGCGGATTCGCTCTTCGACAAAGGCGATTACTACCGGGCCATAACCGAATACGAGCGGCTGATCTTCCATTATCCCAAACATGGCCTGGCGAAAACAGCGCGCTTCAAGATCGCCATGGCGTACCTCAAAGGCGGCAAGCTTTCTCAGGCCGCGATCCTGTTCCGGACGCTCGCGAACGACCACCCGAATGAAGAGATCGGGCGCGAGGCCGTCTTCATGCTTGCTGAAACGTACTTCCTGAAGCGGGAATATCCGCAGGCCATAGATGCCTTCGAGCGGTTTTTGGCCGCCCATCCGGGCCATGCGCGGGCTGATGCTGCCCGGCTGAAAGTGGGGCTTGCCTACCTTCGGCAGGGCAAATGGCAGTATGCGGCCGATGAGTTCAGGAAAGTTCCGGATGATTCATCTCTGCAGGCCGAGGCCCGGGGGATGGCCGATGATGCCGGCGGCTTTCCTGACCTTGCCCGCAAGTCTCCCTATGTGGCTGGCGGACTTTCCGCAGTACTTCCCGGCGCAGGCCAGCTCTACGTGGGCAGGCCGGCTGATGCAACGGTTTCATTCGTTCTGAACGGCCTGTTCATCTGGGCCACTGCCGATGCTTTCCGGAAGGACAACAACGTGACGGGGGGCATCCTGCTCTTTTTTGAATCGGGCTGGTATCTGGGGAATGTCTACAACGCCATCAGCAGCGCCCACAAACACAACCGGCAGGTCGAACAACAGTTCTTTGATTCCATCCAGAACCGGGTCGACCTGTCCTATTCGAAAACGGAAACGGGTGAGAACCTCTTCCTGCTCACCTGGCGCTTCTAAGGCCGCGGACAATAAAAAAAGAGGATGGGATATCCCATCCTCTTGCTGTATCTGAACAACAGCGTCTCGAAAGACGCGCCCTTCCCTACCGAGACGGCGGGGTCCAGAAATCAAGCCTCATTTTTGTGTCGGTCTTTCCTGCCGCTGCGTCAAAAACAGAGCTTAAACTGACCAGGCAGCAGATCGATCCCACGATACATTCTCCCCAGGGGAAGCTGCCCCGGAAATCATTGTTGTACCACTCACCGGCACCGGGGATCATTCTCGACAGCACTGTCGCAGCACCGGCATCCCTGCCCTTTGCCTGCGCACTTGCCGCAACAGGCGCCGCAACCAACAGGACCGCCAACAGAACCATGATCATTTTCTTCATTAAGCTTTCACCTCCTTTCACTTAATTTGAAATTACCGCTACGTCCTTCTGAAGCTTCAGCTGAAATACCTCGTCCTGCATGGGGGCATTCACCCTGATGTCCTGCAGAACTACCGTGCTCTTCACCGG
>JBBIHD010000248.1:0-4143 GCA_037447195.1 Nitrospirota bacterium
CGGTTCTGTGAGGGGGGATGGGCACATCGGGTATGTGCCTATCCTCTACTCGACAGGGGGCTTTCCGATGGCTGACAAGCATAAGCATACCGAAGCGTGCGGGCATGACCATGGCCACAGCAACGGCGAGCATGAGCACGGGCTCGTGGAGGTGACCATCGAGCTCGAGGATGAGCACATCCCTGCCCTGGACGAAACAGCGGCGGAGCTTACGGCGGAACTGAAGCAGCCCTGGGACCGGGGCGCGGTCATACGGCTAGCGCTGAGCGAGTTCTTTTCACGGCGCGGAAAGATCACCTAGCAGGAGTCCACTATGGCACAAACAGTGAACACGACGCCCTATTTCATCGACATCCATGTCCATGGCGCGGCGGACTTTGACACGCGCACGCGCCGCCAGGACGACATCATGAGCATCGCGAACATCCACGGCAAGCACGGGACCTCTGCCATCGTGCCGGCGATCTATGCCGGCTCCATCGAGGTGATGCGTGACAATCTGACGGCCGTGAAGCGCGCCATGACGGCGCAGCGGTCCGGCGCCCGGATCCTGGGGGTCCATCTGGAAGGGCCCTTCCTGAATCCCGAGTGGGCGGGCGCCATGGACAAGGCGAGCTTTCTGGAGCCATCCACCGAGGCGCTGGCCCGGCTCGTCGACGGGTTCGAGGACATCATCAAGATCATCACGATCGCTCCGGAGCTTCCGGGCGCGCTCCCCCTGATGGAGGCCTGCAGGCAGAAGGGGTTCCTGGTGCACATGGGCCACAGCAACGCCACCTTCGAGCAGGCCGAGGAAGGAAAGCGGGCCGGCGCGACAGGCATTACGCATCTGTTCAACGCCATGCGCGGCTTTCATCACCGCGAGCCGGGCCTGGTCGGCTTCGGCCTGATGGACGAGGACATCTATGTGGAGATCATCTCGGACAAGGCCCATCTGCACAACCGGAGCCTCAAGATGGTCATGGACATGAAGCAGCCCGACAAGATACTGCTCGTTTCCGACTCCGTCAAAGGCCCCGGGTGGGGAGTCGGGCCGATCCGCGGACCCGGGGGGGTTCTGCTCGGAAGCGGCATCACGCTGAAGGACTCGATCCAGAACCTCGTGTCCCTTGGCGTGCCGCCGGAGACGGCCGCGCGCTTCGCTTCCGACAATCCCATGAAGTATCTCGGGATCACGAGCGCGGCGTGACCGGGGCAGGCGGGAGCCAAAAGGGCTGGATCCGGAAAGAGCATTTGGACGCGGATGACAATCTGATATCAGCGGATGAGGACCGACAAATAAAAGCTTTGGATGCTGAAAAAAATCTCTTGTGGGGTGAAAGCACATTCTGCCTGTATGCCTGATTCTCTCTGCGAATATCCGCGTTCATCTGCGGCCAACCAGTCTCCTTTCTTCCTATGAAGCCCATTGACCTTTTTATATTCGATCTCGACGGTACGCTCGTCAATACCCTCGAGGACATCACTGCTTCCGTCAATTTTACCCTTCATCGCCTCGGCAGGCGCCCCATCCCCGTCGATGACGTGCGGCGTTTTGTGGGCGACGGCATCGGGATGCTGCTGACCCGCGCGCTGGGCGAGCGGACGGAATTCCTCGAAGACGCCCTCGGCATCTACAGCGTTCACCAGAGCAGGAACCTGGTGGTGCGTTCCCGCCTGTACCCTTCCGTGAAAGAGACCCTGGACCACTTCTCGGCGCTTCCCATGGCCGTGGTCACGAACAAGCCCCGTGAGTTCTCCGAGCCGCTCCTCGATGCCCTGGGGATCAGGCGCTGTTTCCGCATGATCATCGGCGCCGACGACGGCATGCCGCTCAAACCGGCGCCGGACGCGCTTTTGCACATCATGCAGAGCCTGCAGGCCCCGAAGGAGCGGACCGTGATCGTGGGGGACGGCACCACGGACATGCGCGCAGGCAAGGCCGCGGGCATCGTGACCTGCGCCGTGACCTACGGCTTCCGGCCTGAAGAGATGCTGCGCGCCGCAGGGCCGGACCATGTCATCCATCAGTTCTCGGAGCTGAAGGACCTGTTCGCGCCCCGATCTGTCACGTTCTGATGGGCATACCCTATGACCGACCCTGCACGGAACATCACCCCTGACCGCCTCGCCATCCTTCTCAAGGTGGGCCTGCGGCTGACCGCCGAGCGCGATCTTGAGCGGCTGCTGCGCATGATCATCGAAGAAACAACGGCAGTGCTGGACGCGGAGCGCAGCTCCCTCTTTTTGATCGACGACGAGAAGGGCGAGATGTGGGCCAAGATCGCCCAGGGCGTCGAAGTCGTGGAGATCCGCTTCCCCCTGGGCAGGGGCATTGCCGGGACAGTGGGCAAGACCGGCGAGGTGGTCAACATCCCCGATGCCTATGCCGATCCCCGCTTCAACCCCGAATTCGACAGGAAGACGGGGTTTCGCACGCGCAGCATCCTGTGCGTGCCCATGATGAACGTGCGCGGCAGCATCATCGGCGCGATCCAGGTGCTGAACAAAAAGGACGGGGTGTTCCGGGCCGATGACGAAACGCTGCTCACGGCGCTGGCGTCCCAGGCGGCGGTGGCCATCGAGAACGCCGACCTCACTACGCGGCTCAGGGAGCTGAACCTCTCGCTGGAGCAGAAGGTGCAGGAGCGCACCGCCCAGCTCACGGACGCGAACGAACAGCTCAAGGAGCTCAACCGGGAGCTCGAGACCATCGCCATCACCGACGGCCTGACCGGCGCCTACAACCGGCGGTACTTCATGGAGCGCCTGAAGCAGGAAGTGAAGCGGCTCAGCCGGTACGGCGGCACCCCCATGTCGCTGGTCATGATCGACATTGACCATTTCAAAAAGGTGAACGACACCTATGGACACCAGGCAGGCGATGCGGTCCTGGCCGGCGTAGCAGAGCTGGTCAGAAGCAAGCTGCGCGACACGGACATCTTCGCCCGCTACGGCGGCGAGGAGTTCGCCCTGATCGCGCCGGAAACGGACCATGCCGGGGCCCTGGTGCTGGGTGAACGGCTGCGAAGCATGATCGAACAGGCGGTCTTTGAACACGCGTCGCGGCAGCTCACGGTCACGGTCAGCATGGGCCTTGCCACCTGGACCGCCGAGCTGCGGGACGATTTCGAGAAATTGATCGGCCTGGCCGATGCGGCACTCTACAAGGCCAAGGAGAGCGGCAGGAACCGCGTCTGCTGGTGACGGCGCTGCTTGACATGCTTTACTTCTTGTGGTAAAAGTAAAGCATTGGACAGGAGGGCGGCCATGCAGACGACGGTAAAGCTCAGTTCCAAAAATCAAATTGTTCTTCCCCGGGAAGCCCGGGAGGCCATGAACCTGAAAGGCCGTGACGAACTCCTGGTGGTGGTCAAAGATGGCGTAACGGTGATCATGCCGAAGCCGAAGAGCTGGCGCGCGGCCCTGGCGGGCTCCGGGAAGGGAATATATTCAGCGGCCTATCTCAAAAAGGAACGCCGGTCGTGGTAGGGCCGCCGACCGTCGAAGCCTTCCTGAAAAAACACCGATCCATCGCTCTTGATACGAGCGCCTTCATCTATTTCGTTGAGCAGCATCCCCGCTACTTCCCCCTTTGTGAAAAGCTGTTCGCCGGCATAGAGACAGGCCGGTTCACTGCCTGCACGTCCACGCTCACGCTGCTCGAAGTCCTCGTCCAGCCATACCGCCTTCAGAAGGACGACATCGTTTTGAAGTTCTATGCCCTGCTGACGAGCTATCCGAACCTCACCTGGGTCCCTGTGGGCTTGAATGTCGCGGACAAGGCAGCTCAGCTCCGTGCCGCGCACCGGTTGAAAACACCGGATGCCATTCAGGCGGCTTCGGCAATCGCGGCCGGCGCCACGGGCTTCATCTGTAATGACCGGGCATTCCGGAACGTCGAAGGGTTCGACTGTTTCATTATTGATGATCATGTGAAGCGTTAATGGGAGACAATGAGCCTATGCAGGTCCTCGATCGCACCATGCGCATCTTCCTCATCGCCGCGGGGCTTCTGCAGGGTTTCCTGCTCCTGCTGCTGCACGAAATCAGGCTTTACTAACGACCGGCAATTGGTTACTATGGTGCGAAACAGCCGCTTGGCAAGGTTGATAAAGTCGTAAAAAGTCCGGTCTCACACAAAGCCACCCCCGCTCCGTATCT
>JBBIHD010000249.1:0-4139 GCA_037447195.1 Nitrospirota bacterium
AACCTACCTTCTCACCAAAAAAACGCCTATCTCAGCACTTTTGCAAGTGGCTCATAAAATAGTTTCCCCCCTTTAGCAAAGGGGGGCACAGGGGGGATTTGAAAATATCAGAAAATCCCCCTCAATCCCCCTTTTTCAAAGGGGGACGGTAGTGAAAAATGCAAACTATAATCTGCTCTGCTTAGTATCTTCAAATATC
Source organism: Nitrospirota bacterium (assembly GCA_037447195.1). GTDB lineage: Bacteria > Nitrospirota > UBA9217 > UBA9217 > UBA9217 > GWC2-57-13. Next base: position 200 of record JBBIHD010000249.1, read on the forward strand.
GTACCGCAATAAGCGCTCAATTCTATGCGTAAGAAATACCGCGTCATATTCGTCTTCATAGCTTCATTGCTGCTGTTGCTCATGCTCAGTTCGGGAGCGGCCTATTTTTACCTCCGCTCCGAGGCGCGTAAACACCCCATCCTCGCCGCTGAAGTGAAACCCTTCCACTCGCTCCGCATCACGGACCGGCACGGCGTGCTGCTGCAGGAGGTCCGGAGCCGCGACGGCAGAAGCGCGCCGGTGCGGCTCCGCGCCATCTCTCCTCATTTCATCAATGCGGTCATCGCCACGGAGGACCGCCGGTTCAGGTCCCACAGCGGCGTGGACTGGCTCGCTGTCGGGCGGGCGGGCGTCATGAACGCCCTGCCGGGCGGCCGCCGCTCCGGGGCCTCGACCATCACCCTTCAACTCGCCAAGATGCTCGATCCCGGACCGCGCACTCTTGCCAAGAAGTTCCGGGAAGTGCAGGATGCCTGGCGCATCGAAGCGGGCATGACCAAGGACGAGATCCTGGAGCAGTACATGAGCCGCCTGCCCTTCGGCAACCAGCTCTTCGGCGTGGAGAGCGCTTCCCAGGACTATTTCCGGAAGAAGGCCGCGGACCTGTCCCTGGCCCAGGCAGCGCTGCTTGCAGCAGTGCCGAACGCGCCTACGCTGCTGAATCCCCGCCGCAACTTCGATCTCGTTAAGAAGCGCCAGGCCTTCATCCTTGAGCGCATGCTTGCACTTGGCTATATTTCTGGCGAAGAGAAGGAGCTTGCGCAGGCCGAACGGATCGATATCCGCGGGCCTGTCCGTCCGCGCATTGCCCCCCATTTCATCGAGCGGCTGCAAGCAGGCCTGCCTGTGCAGATCACCGGCGTGACCACGACCCTGAATACGCGGCTGCAGGCGGCAGTGGAGCAGCAGGTCAGGGAAGTGATCAGCGAATTGAAGGGGCGGGTCGTGACGAATGCGGCCGTGTTCGTGCTTGAGAACAGCACCGGAGACGTGCTTGCCTACGTGGGCTCGGCGGATTTTGACGATCACGCCAATGAAGGACAGAACGACGGCGTGCAGGCCCTGCGCCAGCCTGGATCGGCCCTGAAGCCCTTTATCTACGGGCTGGCCCTTGAGCAGGGGATGACGGCATCCACGATGCTGCATGACCTGGAAGTGCATTTCTCCACGCCCGTGGGCGATTTTTCCCCGCGGAACTACAGCCGCAGGTTCCACGGCCCCGTGCGGCTGCGAGAGGCCCTCGGCAATTCTTTGAACGTGCCGGCCGTGCGTGTTATCGCTGAATTGGGACCTGATGCGGCCCTTGCGCGTCTGCGGGAGTTCGGCTTCCAGTCCCTTGATGCGGACGCAGAGCATTACGGCGTGGGGCTCGCTCTCGGCGACGGCGAGGTTACCCTCTATGAATTGACCAGGGCCTATATGTATCTTGCGCGCAACGGTTCGATCATTCCCGTGCGGGAGGTGCTGGCGCAGGCGACAGCGGCTGCCGCGAAGGGGAGACGCGGTGACGGCGTGAACGAGCGAAAGATGCCGGACAATCCCGAGCGCGTATCCAGGCCGGAAGCGGTCTATCTCATCACCGACATCCTGAAGGACCCCTATGCCCGGGCCACCGAGTTCGGCATGGACTCGGTGCTGCGGCTGCCCTTTCCCGCTGCCGTCAAGACCGGTACATCGCGCAACTATCGCGACAACTGGGCCGTTGGTTATACCCGGGAGTACACGGTCGGCGTCTGGGTCGGCAATTTCAACGGCGTTCCCATGCAGCAGGTGGCAGGGGTGAGCGGCGCCGGGCCCATCTTCAGGCGCGTCATGATGCTGCTGCAGGGAAAGAAGGGGCCGAAGGACTTTGACCGGCCCGCTGGGCTCCTGGAGGTGGAAGTCTGCTCCCTGTCAGGGAAGCTGAAAGGGCGGGACTGTCCTCACGGTGTTTCCGAGTTGTTCCTTCGGAGCGAGGTTGAGAAGCAAGCGCTGGAGCACTGTGACGTGCACCGTAAACTGCCGGTGCTCGCCGCTACCGGGAGGATAGCTCCTGAAGGAGCGCAGAGCGGAGAAACAGAGTACCGGGTTTTTGAAGACCTCCCGCCGATCTATGAGTCCTGGCAGCGCGAGACAGGCCGGCCTGTCATGCCCAGGGAATTGTCGCGCCATGCCGATCCGGGCCTGTTCGGGATCATCCGGCCTGCTCATCAGTCCATCTACCGCCGTCCCCTGGACCTGGCCGCCCGTTATCAGACCATTCGCTTTGAGGCTGTGGGCGCGCCGGGCAGTGCTGAAGTGGTCTGGACCCTGAACGGCGATGAGATAGGACGCACCCGTGAAGCGCATTTTTTTGATTGGCCTGTTCGAACGGGTGAGTATCGGCTTCGGGCCACAGCGTCGGGCGTCCCTGCCAGCGAGGTCCGGTTCACCGTGGAGTAGCCCGTACCTGCTTCTGCATTGCATTTCTCCCGTTCTCGTGAGCATGCTATCAGAGATCCTGCTTTGGTATAACGTCTGTTTTGAATCGAGAGGGAATGTCAGAAAAATATCGCACCTGCACAACAAAAAGTTGCCAACCTTAGATACTTCTGCTACTTTTACACCTATCGTTTCTACAACTCTTCTTCAAAAAGGGGGATCAAGGGTATGATGCACAGATGGTTGTTGTCTGCAGCACTGCTGTTCTCCTTTGTTGCGATGCCGGGAAGCGATCTGCTCGCACAGCAGAAGCCTGCCGCCGCAAAGGCCGGTGCAGTCACCGTCCAGATCGACAAGACGGAACTGAAGAACGGAGGGACCATTCTGGTCACCGGCAAGGCGCCGAAGGGCATGCCCGTGTTCATTGAGGTCGTCGCCGACCGCAAAGTCCGGGCCTCCCGGTTCGACGCCGATGTGGACAAGGATACGAAGAAGCGGCCGTATATCTTTTATCTGACCGACGAAATGCCCGCCTACTACAAGATTTTCGCCCCCAAGGACCGGAAGGAAACAATCGAGAAGGAAAAAAATGAAGGCAAGAAGTGGTCCGTATCCAAAGTGCTGAAGGACACGGGAGCTGATGCGGTTTATGCCGCACCTGCCAAGATCAAGATCGACCGCTATCAGGCGACGCTGATGGGCAGCATCATCGGGTCCCGGGGAGCGATCCTGCCCGCCATGGACGACAAGGAGAACGCGCGCCGGTCCATGCAGCTCCTGAAGGCCAGGTTCCGCTCCCTCGACAAGGTGCTGGCGGCGGCCGTTGACGTTGCCCCCGACGGAACCTTCAAGGCGGAAGTGAAGATCCGTCCGGGCCTTGCGCCGGGCAAGTACACCGTAGTGGCTGCCGTGGACAAGGCCACGAAGAGCGCTCCCATCACCTTTGAGAACAAGATCAACTTTCCGCTGCTGTACCTCAAGAACGCGGGCACGAGCCTGAACCTTATCGGCCCCTTCCTCCTGACCCTGGCAGTGGCCATCTTCGGCGTGCTGATGGGAGCAGGGGGCGGATTCATCCTGAACCCGCTGCTCGTCTCGATCTGGCCCCTGCCGCATACCATTGTGGCCGGCACGGTCATGCCCACGGTGCTCTTCTCCCAGGGGAGCGGCATCTATAACTACTCACAGATCAAGTTCATCAACTGGAAGCTGGGCGTTGCCATCGGCCTTGCCATGGTCGTGGGCGGCTTTATCGGCCCCAAGCTGACGGAGCTGATCACCCTGGAGCAGTTCAAGTTCGTCTTCGGCTGGATCCTGATCATCCTGGCCGGGCTCATGTTCTGGCAGACGACGCCGAAGTATCTTGACACGAACAAGAAGGAGCAGGCCATCCTGAAGGAGTTCAAGCGCAAGGCCGAGGAAGCGGCGCAGGCCAAGAAAAAATAACCGGACCATGTCCGAAGGAGGAATATCATGATCGTCCAGTTCTGGGGACAGGAGTTCAAGGTCAATATCGTCGTCGGCTGCATCGGCGGCTTTC
>JBBIHD010000250.1:0-4087 GCA_037447195.1 Nitrospirota bacterium
ACCTTCGCTTTGCAATGCGGGCAGATTTGCCGGACCAGGCGCTGGGCCAGAATTCAGTTCAGCGCGCTGACGAAGTTGTACGGCTCGACACCCATATTCAGGAAGCGGCCCAGCACGTCGAACACGTTGTTCGCGTGGACGGTGGTGAACACGAGGTGGCCGGTGAGCGCCGACTGGACGGCGATCTGCGCGGTCTCGGCGTCGCGGATCTCGCCCACCATGATCTTGTCGGGGTCGTGGCGCAGGATGGAGCGCAGGCCGCGGGCGAAGGTCAGGCCCTTCTTCTCGTTCACCGGTATCTGCACGACGCCCCGGAGCTGGTACTCCACGGGGTCCTCGATCGTGATGATCTTGTCCTCGCCGCTGTTCACCTCGCTGATCGCGGCGTAGAGCGTGGTCGTCTTGCCGCTTCCCGTGGGGCCCGTGACAAGGACCATGCCGTAGGGCTCGCGGATGTTGCGCCGGAACTTCCGCAGGTCCGTTTCATCGAAGCCCAGGCTTTCGAGCTTCAGGACGTTCACGCCGTGAGTGATCGATTCCTTGTCAAGGATGCGGATCACCACGTCCTCGCCGAAGGCGCTGGGCATGATGGAGACGCGGAAATCGATGGTCTTGGCGCCGGTGCGCAGCTTGAACCGGCCGTCCTGGGGCACGCGGCGCTCGGCGATATCCAGCTCGCTCATGACCTTGATGCGCGAGACGATGGCGCTGTGGAACTTCACGTCAATGGGGTCCGTGGCGGTATAAAGCACGCCGTCGATGCGATACTTGATCCAGACGTTCCGGTCCGTGGTCTCGATGTGGATGTCGCTGGCGCGCCGCTCGATGGCGTCGAAGATGGTGGTGTGCATCAGCTTGATGATGGGGCTGCCGTCCTTGTCGATGCTTTCCAGCGACAGGATCTCTTCCACGCCCTCTTCCTGCTCCTTGACGATATGGAGCTTGAAATCCTCCGACACGGTATGCATCACCCGCTCCGAGGAGCCGCTCCGCTTCAATGCGGCGCGGATGGCCGAGAGGGCGCTGACGCGGATATCGAGGGGCCGGTTGATGATCATTTCCAGCTCATCGATGGCCACGATGTTGTTGGGGTCGGCCATGGCGATCACGAGCGCCTCGCCCGCGTCCTCGACGGGAATGAACTGATAGCGCTCCATGAGCTCCACGGGGATCTTCTCGAAGAAGCGGCGCTCGATCATGAAGTCCGACAGGTCGTGGAAGACCAGGTCTCGCTGATCGGCAACGGCGCGGGCCAGGGCCTCCTCGGTCAGCATGCCTTCGTCGAGCAGCAGTTCGCCGATGCGCTTGCCGCGGCCGTCGGTGCGCGACAGAAGGTCGTTGATCTGCTCCTGCGTTACGATCCCTTTGGCCACGAGGATGTCCCCCAGCCGTTTTCTCCGGTATGCAAGTGTCATCCCATTCGTGCCCCCATTTCGAAGATCGGGAGATAGAGCGCCACGACGATAAGGGCGATGATCATGCCCATGGAGAGCATGAGCACCGGCTCGATCATGGTGGTGAGCGCAGTGAGGCGGTTCTCCACTTCCTGCTCGTAGAAATCCGCAACGTCGTCGAGCATCTGCGGCAGTTCACCTGATGACTCTCCGACCTCGATCATGCTTACCGTCAGGTCCGGCGCCAGTCCGGTCCGTTCGAGCGCTTCAGCCAGGCCTGTCCCCTCGGTCACGAGCTTCCGAACGCTTCCCAGGCCGGCGGCCACCACCTTGTTGCTGATCGCGCCTGCCGTCGTGTCAAGGGCCTGCACGAGCGGAATGCCGCCGCGCAGGACCGTCGCGAGCGTGCGGGTCAGCTGGGCGAAGAGATACTGGATCATCAGGGTCTTGAGGAAGGGGATGCTGACCTTAAGACTGTCGAGCACGGTGCGGCCCTTCTCGGTCCGCTGCCAGAGGTAGACGCCAGCGCCCGCCGCGATAAGCGCCAGGAAGATGGCAGGAGCGTACGCCGCAAGCGCTTCCGTAACGGCTATCAGCATCCTCGTGAGCAGCGGCAGCGTGCCGGCCTGGTCGCTGTACATCTGGGTGAAATTCGGGATGATATAGAAGGTGAATATCGCGAGGACCGCGATCGTGGCGAGGATCAGGAAAAAGGGGTAATACAACGCACCCTTGACCTTCCTTCGGACAGCGAGTATCTGCTTCTGGTACACGATGAAACGGCGCAGCACATCGGGAAGCGCCCCGCTCTTCTCTCCGGCCCGCACCGTCGCGGTATAGAGCGGAGTGAAAAAATTCGGATGCATTGCCATGGCGTCGGAGAGGGCCGTGCCGCCCTTGATCTCATGGATAATGTTGTCAAGGACGCCGAGAAAGGCCCCGCCATGTGCGCGCTTTCGGACGATCTCGAGGGCCTGGAGGATCGGCAGACCTGCTTTGATCAGCGTGCTGAATTCCTGGTTGAAAAGAAGGAAGTCCTTGGGGTTGATGCGCCGCTGGCCAAAGCCCTGCATCTTCTGGCGAAGCTCCAGGACAAGGTATCCTTTAGCCTCGAGATCCTGTCGAAGCTCTCCGGCATCATTTGCCGTGGTCTCACCTGCTGTTGAGGTCCCGTCGGCGCGGATGGCCCTGTAGGTAAAGAGCGGCATATGCAGAATAATACCAAAGAGGCGCGTGGTGAGTCAATGAATCTCTTGAGAAATAAAGGAGTTCCAGGTCGTCAGCCGAGGCTTTTCCAGTACTTCCCATGGCGGGTCCTGATCTGCTGAATGATCCGGTCTGCTGCCGGAGATGCGGGCCTGGCAAGGGGCGCTGACTGGTCCCGCATTGCGTTCAATACGGCCCTGGTGCCGTCGCGCAGCCCTTCGGGGTTGTAGCCCCCTTCGAGGGTCATGGCGACCCTGCCGGAGCAGCACTGGCGGGCTATGTCCAGGATAATGGCCGCAAGGGCGCCGAAGCCCGCGCCGGTGACGCGCATGCCGCCCAGGGGGTCCTTGATGAAGGGATCGAAGCCGGCAGACACGAGAACGAGCTCAGGCCGGTATTCCAGCGCAATGGGCCTGAGCACGCCCTCATACAGGGCGATATAGTCGGCGTCGCCGAAGCCCGACGGGAGGGGAGCGTTCACGGTGAAGCCGGCGCCTTCGCCGGTTCCGACCTCATCGAAGCTCCCGGTCCCGGGGTAGTGCGGATACTGGTGCGAGGAGAAGAAGAGCACGGAGGGGTCGGAATAAAAGGCCCGCTGCGTGCCGTTTCCATGGTGGAGGTCCCAGTCCACGATCAGTACCTTCCTGAGCCCCAGTTTTTCCCGTGCATATGCGGCGGCGATCGCCACATTGTTGAAGAGGCAGAAGCCCATGCCCCGGGCAGGCTCCGCGTGGTGGCCGGGAGGACGGACGAAGGCAAAAATTGAGTTCGGAGTTCGGAGTTCGGAGTTCGGAGTGTGAAAAAGCCAGTCAACGGCGTTAAGGAGGCCGCCAACAGCCAGGCGGGCGGTCTCGTAGGACTTTGCCGAGAGGCCAGTGTCCATATCGAGCCGGGAAAAGGGCTTGCCTGCCGTGGCAGCCACGGTCATGATGTAGCCGGGATCATGGACCAGGGCAAGCTCATCTTCCGTTGCCGGCCGCGGTGTGATGCGCGGAAGATCGGAGAACTCGCTTGCCACAAGGGCCTGGATGACCCGCAGACGGTCAGCGCTCTCGGGATGGTCCTCGCCGGGATCATGATCCAGGTAGCGGTCGTCCAGCACCAGAGATAGGCTTGACATAGATTGCTCTCCTGAGGGCGCGAAAGAAGCAGATCGAGAATGGTCAGATTTTATTAAAAGTTGATAAAACCGTAAAAACCATTTTCTCACACAAAGGCACAGAGAACACGAAGAAAGGCTTGTTGAAAAAAAGATATTTCATTCTTTGTGACTTCCTCCGTCCCGCATCTAATTGTTATAGATACGGAGCGGGGGTGGCTTCGTGTGAGGCGGACTTTTTACGACTGTATCAAAAGTTGATAAAATCGTAAAAACTCAGATGTAACCACAGAGTCAGGTCGGGCACAGTGAAAACCTCCTAATTCTGTAACTGCTCAGGTACTCAGGTCAGCCTTGAGCGATAGGCGCTGTGAGCGTGCAGTGTAAT
>JBBIHD010000251.1:0-4072 GCA_037447195.1 Nitrospirota bacterium
CCATTGACCTCGAACACTTCGACGCCGGCAGGGATCGTCCGCTGCTTCAGGCTGTTCGGATCATCCTGCTCCTCCTCGTCATGCATCATCTTCGTCACAAAACTGACCTGCGTCACTTCGGCCATGCGACGCATGAAGAGGAATGCCGCAAGCACCACGCCCGCCTGGATGGCTACCGTCAGGTCGACCAGCACGGTCAGCAGGAAGGTGACGATCAGCACGGTGATATCGCTTTTCGGGCTCCTGAGCAGCTTCACGAAGAGGTGCCACTCGCTCATGTTGTATGCCACGACCATCAGGATGCCTGCCAGGGCCGCCAGGGGGATCAGCGAGGCCCATTGCCCGAAGAACAGCATGATCAGCATCAGGGTCAAGGCATGGATAATGCCCGCCATCGGCGTTTGTGCGCCGTTCTTGATGTTCGTGGCCGTGCGCGCGATGGCGCCCGTGGCCGGAATGCCGCCGAAGAGCGGCGAAGCGATGTTCGCCACCCCCTGCGCCACCAGTTCCATGTTGGACCGGTGGCGCCGCCCGGTCATGCCGTCGGCCACGACCGCGGAAAGGAGCGATTCGATGCCGGCCAGCAGCGCGATGGAAAGCGCCGGTGAAAAGAGCTCCGGGACCATGTCCCAGCGCAGGCCCGGCAGCGACGGAACAGGCAGCGCGCCTGAGACGCTGCCGAACCGGCTGCCGATGGTTTCCACGGGCAGATGAAACAGGTGCACCACTGCGGTTGAAAGGATGATGGCAATGAGCGAACCCGGCACCCGTCGCGTGACCCGGGGCCAGTAGACCACGAGGAGGATGGTGAACAGACCGATGGCTGCCGCCGCGGCATTGACCGAACCCAGATGAGCGGAATAGGACTTCACTTTTGCGATAAAGTCGGCGGGAACTTCGGCCAGGGAAAGGCCCAGGAGATCGCGGACCTGTCCTGCCGCAATGATGATGGCGATGCCGCCGGTGAAACCGACCGTCACCGGATAGGGTATATACTTGATCACGGCGCCGAGCCGGGCGACTCCCATGATGATGAGCAGCACTCCGGCCATGAGTGTGGCAGTCGCCAGTCCGTCGTAGCCGTAGCGCTGCACAATGCCGTATACGATCACGATGAATGCGCCCGTCGGGCCGCCGATCTGCACCCTGCTGCCGCTCAGCAGAGAGATAATGAAGCCGGCGATGATCGCCGTGTAGAGCCCCTGCTCGGGCTTCACCCCGGAAGCGATGGCAAAGGCAATGGCCAGCGGCAGGGCCACGATGCCCACGATGACGCCGGCCGTAAGGTCCCGCAGAAACGTCCGGGCCGAATACCCCTCCCGGAACACGGTCACGATCTTTGGTACCAGCCTTGACTGAGGCACGTCTTGATCCTCCTGATCCGATGGCAATGGGGATCGCGCACGCTGCAGGCGCACATCGCAAAGCATCAACGCGTTCCCTTCCTGTGGACCTGCGGGCGAAAAAAGATCGTCCCAAAAGCGCACAGGATTATTTCATAGAACAGACTGCAGGCAAGACAGCACAGTCAGAAGACCGTTCGTCTGCTTCCCGGCGGACACGATATGCCTGCGCAGCGATCATGTCAAGAAGATTTTTCTGCTGTCCGGGACATTCCCCGGCACGTGGACGCATGCACAGCCCGCCTTCGACGCATCATTCTGCGGAACGTCCAGCTCATCTCCTATTGCCAGACATACCCTTCTCCGGTAGAATGGCGGCAGTCACTCGCTCGCGGGCCAATGCAGCGGCCGGACCAGACCACAGGAAGAATGGAGACTATCTCATGCAGCAGGAAGGTGCGGCACGTAAGGCTCTCGACCAGTTCACGAAGCGCCGGGAACAGCATCTGCAGGACCTCAAAGACCTGGTCCGCATCCCGAGCATCAGCTTTCCTGGCTTTGACCCCGGACCGGTGCGCTCGAGTGCCAGGGCCGTCTCGGAGCTGCTGAAAAGAACGGGATTATCGGACGTGCAGTTCCTGGAGCCCCGGGGAGGCCACCCCTCGGTCTTCGGCCAGTGGACCGGCGCTCCGGGCAGGCCCACGGTCCTTCTCTATGCCCACCATGACGTCCAGCCCACAGGGAACGATGACCTTTGGCTATCTCCGGCCTTTGAGCCGACGCTGCGGGACGGCCGATTGTTCGGACGCGGCGTGTCCGATGACAAAGGCGGCATCGTTATGTACACTGCCGCCATAGCGTCCTATCTCGACGGGCCGGGCAGGCTGCCGGTGAACGTAAAGGTCCTGATCGAGGGCGAGGAAGAAGTCGGCTCGTCGAACCTGCCGTCCCTGCTGGCGCGATACGGGGACCTGCTGCAGGCTGACGTGGTGGTGATTGCGGACAGCGAAAATTTCGGGAGCGGACACCCCTCGCTGACGGTCTCCCTGCGGGGCATCGTGACCGTGACCGTTGAAGTGCGTTCGCTGCAGTCAAGCGTCCATTCCGGCACCTGGGGCGGGCCCCTGCCGGACCCTGTCCAGGCCCTGGCCAGGATGCTCGCCACGCTCGTTGACGACCTGGGACAGCCTGCCATACCGGGATTGACCGATCATGTCCGTCCGCTCACCGATGCGGAACAGACAGCACTGAAAGAGCTTCCCTTTGATGAGTCCCTTTATCGGGGCCAGTCAAAGCTGGAACAAGGGGCGCAGATCATCGGCGGCGCCGGCACGGTGTACGAAAAGATGTGGTTCCAGCCGTCCATCTCCGTGAACGCCATCGAGGCAAGCAGCCGCAAGCAGGCAGCCAACATCATCAACGCATCTGCCTGGGCCCGTGTGGGCATTCGCATTGTACCTGACATGGACCCCGGCGAGACGCTCCGCCTCCTGACGGAGCATCTGCAGCGTAAAGCGCCATGGGGCGTCGACGTGAGGATCGAACCGGAAACGCCTTCGCCCTGGTGGCGAGCCGAACAGTCTTCACCCGCCTTCGGAGCTGCCGCGGCGGCACTGGAAAAAGGCTATGGAAAGGCGCCGGCCATTGTGGGCGCAGGAGGATCGATACCCTTCGTCAGGACGATCACCGATGCGCTGGGCAATGCGCCTGCGCTGCTGCTCGGCGTGGGAGACCCCTACTCATCGGCCCACTCGGAGAACGAAAGCCTGCTCGTCTCGGACTGGGAAAAGGCCTGCCGGAGCGTCATCCACCTCTTCGATGAACTGGCCCTGCGGTTGACATGACCAAAGGGACGTGCTTTAATCTACGATAAGTTGTGGAACGGACCGGAGCGGGGAGACGGGATCTCATGTCGGATAAGAAACAGGTTCTTGTGATCTGCCAGAGTGCGGCAAGCCAGATGTATCTCGGCGTAGTGCTGAACAGGATATGGTATGCACCGGTGCTGGCAAAAACAGCGATGGAAGGCGTTGATATCGCGAGAAAAAACCCCTTCAGCCTCATCGCCTTCGACGCAGATCTGCCGGAGCAGGAATTGCGGTCCTCGCTGGCCCTGCTGCGGTCCGATGAGGCCGTAAAAAAACTGCCCCTCGCCGTATTCAGGGCCAGCGGCGGCTCCATCAGCCAGGAAGCCCTTATCGCTCAGGGCTGCTCGGCGGTGCTGACCAAGCCGCTCGATCTTGCCCTTGTCTACGGCGTCCTCTCCCGCCTGAGCGGCCAGCCGCGCACCTTCCCGCGGGCAGCCGCCAAGTTCCGCGTTGAGATCGAGGAAGGCACGCCGGAGCCGGTCCTGACCTGTGTGAACATTTCCGAAGGCGGCCTGTACCTGCGCACGCACGCGCCCCTGAAAGAACACACGGTCCTGCACCTGAAGTTCACCCTGCCCCTCGGTGCCGAGGTGATCGAAACGGCAGGCGAGGTGGTGCGCACGGCCCAGCTCGAAGCCCGCATGCATGCCGAGCCGGGAATGGGCATACAATTCATCGACCTGCCCGAAGCGACACGCGGCCAGATCAGGAACTATGTACAGTGGGAGCTGATCGGCGATCTCGACTGGGAGCCAAAGGCCGACGATTTCAGACTGCTCAGGAAAGAGTGACCCCGCACTGTGCGGGGCTGCTCACTGCTCAAGCATGTTCTGCTTCATCAGGACCTGCGACTTCGCCCGC
>JBBIHD010000252.1:0-4060 GCA_037447195.1 Nitrospirota bacterium
CCAGTTGCCGCTCGCCACGTTCACTGCCGTTCCTGCCATGGTAATGCGGTTGTGAACGAACTCGAACCCTGGTGGTACGAGTGGGGTGATCCGGGCAGAGGGCCGGTCATCAAAGATCCGGGCAAGATAGAAGGATATGTCCCACCCGGTCAGGATGCCGTTCAGGGCAAAGGCGTATTCTGTGTTGCTGCCGCCGTCGTCAGGGATGATCTCCTGAGGAACAAACGGGGAGGGATAGAAGTCGCTGCCGTATACCGGGTTCTTGTTGAAGCGTATCTCGGGGATCGAAATCGCCGGCACGTTCCACTTGCCTGCATACCAGTCAGCACGGGCCATGGCAAGCGGGAGGCGAAGGTCCTCGATGTCCACCAAACCGGGCTCGCGGTTGTCCAGGGGATTCAGCACGTCGGTCACGCGCAGGTTGTCCGACTTGCCCCAGACCACGATCTGGCGCCCCAGCTTCAGATCGAGCGACGGCAGCACCTTCCCCCGGATAAAGGCCTCGCGCAGCTCCGCCTCGCTCTCCAGGGAGCTGATCACCTGGTCCGTATACTCGCCGCGGCCCCTGATGCTGTAAGCCCCGTCATAGAAGCCCCTGCCCCGGACAGTAGCGTCCCAGGATTTCGAGAACTTCGCATCCAGGTTCAGGTCCAGCGTGAAGCGCAGGCGCGACAGGCCGCTGTAGTCTGTTCCCTGTGCGGATTGATGCTGATGGATGTTCGAGACAGCGGAAACTGCTACGGACCCGTTCAGGTCAACAGCAGAAGGCTTCACCGGCTCCCTGGGGACCTCGGCCTTCCTGGCCGGCCCCGCGTCCTCGAAGCCTCCGAGCACGTCGTCAAGGGACGGTTCCTGGGCTAAACCCATAGAGGGAGTGAGGAACAAAGCAAGAACAATGAACGACGCGGAAAAACCGCGCAGAATAGGCAGCGAATTTACGCGAATGAACGCGAAAATGCTACGAAGGATAGGACCTGACACGGGAGCAGTCAATGATCCCCATGGTCCACCCTCGAAACGTTCAGATCCGCTTTTCTCATTCCGCACACCGCACTCTGCACTCATAACTCCTCACTCCTTACAGTCCCTTCTCCAGCCTTCTGACCGTGAAAAGATCAGGGCTGTGCTGCTGGTTGAACTTCACGTTGCTGTAGCTCAGCACCGTCTTGTGCAGCGTGCTCTTGCCCTGCTTCGTGGTCATCTGGAGCTCCGTGGCGACCCAGATGTTCTCGATCAGCTCCAGCTTCGTCACTTCCATGTACTTCAGACGGTCGCTCTCGCTCACCCAGTGCACCGCACGGATCACCACATAGTTGTCCTGGCGGACGAACAGGACCGACTTGGTGTAGCCTGTCTCATCGATTACCTTCTTGCTGCGCGGCACAGCCTGGATGAGCCAGACCTTCCTGCCATCCACGTCATCCTCCTTGAGGAGCGTGAAATCATAATCCGTCAGGTTCCGCGAGGTCATATCGGAATAGTTGAAGTCCGACCCCATGAAACTGCCGCTCTTGTCGCTCGAAGCGATGCGCTTGGTCTTCCTGAGCGCCGGCAGGTAAAGCCACTGGTCATCGTCCTTTGCCGGGTCGTCATAATCATAGGTGAGGAACCCCGTGTCCTTCACGTCCGGCGGGGAGATGAAGAACATTATCCGGTAGGTGTCCTTGCCGAAGTCCTTCATCCGGGCCCGGATCTCGCGCACCCGTTTGCTGCCGTGCTTGTCGATCAGCGTCATCTGCATGTCCGACAGGCCGTTGTCGCCGTCGTCGCGGGCGTCCACCTTTTCCATGATGGAACGCGCCTTCGGGTCATCCGCAGCCCCGGCCGTCACCGGCAGCATGGAGGCCGTGAAAAACAACAGAAGGATAACACTCCCAAGCATTTTTCGTATCTCGCCCTTGATCATCTGCTCCTCCTCACTCCTCGCTCCCCACTCCTAACTCCCAACTCCGAACTGAATCACTCCCACTCCTTCGGCTTATGGATCACCATCATCAATGCCGGGCCGATAAAGAAATCAGCAAAGAGGGCCATGACGATGGTGAATCCCGTTAGCAGGCCGAAATTGAACAGGTTGTTCATCGACGCGAGCATGAAGATGAAGAAACCGAGAGAAAGCACCACGCTTGTTACGAGCATGGCCCTCCCCGTGGTGAGCAGCGTCTTTCTGACTGCCTCGCGGGGATCGTGCAGCTCGTGGAAATAGCGCCGGAAATTATGCATGAAATGGATCGTGTCGTCCACGGCCAGGCCGATGGCGATGGACCCGATCAGCATGGTGAACATGTCCATGGGCATATCAAGAACGCCCATGACGCCCATGGTCAGGATGATCGGCGCAAGATTAGGGATCATGCTCGCCAGCCCCATGCGGACATTGCCGATGAACAGCACCATCATCAGGGTGATGACAATGCCGGCGATGACGTAGCTTTTCGCGGCGCTCAGCATGGCGGCATGGACCGTGGCGCCGAAGAGGGGGATCATGCCCGTGACGGTGATCGTCGCATCATCGCCGAAGGCCTTCTTGAAGCGCTGCTCCATACTGCTGATGAAGTCACGGTACAGGACCGCGTCGAGCCAGGGGACCTTGACGGTAAATCGGGACTTGGTGAATTGGCTGTCCACGGAATCCTCGAGATCGTCGGATCCGGAATTCTCAAAAAGCAGGAACTCCTGGGCGATCAGCTTTTCATTTTGCGGTATGGCATGGTGTTCTTTCCGGTTTTCGTTCAGGGCCTGGTTGATCTCCTTCAGCATGTCCGCCACGGACAGCGTCTTGCCCACGAACAAGGAACCCTCCCTGATCGCCGCCACCTCCGCACCCAGGGCCTCAAGGCGGTTCAGGTTCGCCGGGTCATAGAGGCCATTCACTTTTTTCGTGTCCGTCACGACCTCCATGGCCACCGATCCCTTTAATTCGCGATCGATGATCGTCGTCGCCTCGCGCACGGGCATGCGTTTGTTCAGCCAGGTAAGCGGGTTATGGGAGAACCGGATCTGCGTGGCGAAAAATACTGCTGCACCGATCACGATAAAGCTGCCTACGAGGATGGTTTTGGGATAGCCCGTCGAAAAATCTGCGATCTTCAGCAGAATGCTGTCCATCAGCGCCTGGCGCGCCTTGTCTTCCGGTTTGTCCTTGACCTTCAGCGTGATCAGCGACAGCAGCGCGGGCAGCAGCACGACGGTGTACAGCAGCGAGATCATGACGCCGATGCTCGCGAATATGCCGAGGTCGGCGATCGGCGCGATCTGGGCCGTTGCGAAGGAGGCAAGGCCCGCAGCCGTGGTAACGCTCGTCATGATGATGGCAAGACCGGAATGGCCCAGGGCATGGACAATGGAGTCTTCCTGGCTGCCCGTGCTCTGGAACCGCTGGTAAAAGATGGCAAGCACATGCACAGCCGCGCCCACGCAGACGGCAAGCAGGAAGGACGGCAGGATCTGGGTCGGCAGCTTGATGGCCGTTCCCGTCAGCCCCATGAGGCCCACCGTTGACAGCAGCGTCAGGATCACGATCGCAAGCGGCAGGAACACGCCGGAGAGCCGGCGGAACAGCAGGTACAGCACCGTCCCGATGATCAGCAGCGCCAAGGCCATGAACTTGCGCATGTCCTTCATCATCGTCTGCTTGAGATCATGGGTGACTACGGGTGACCCGGCAACATAGAGAGGAAAGTCCGGCGCCTGGTGCTTCGCGACGACCGTACGCACGGCCATCACGACTTCGCCGTTCTCTTCATCGGTCAGATACTGCCGCGCCGCTGGTGACGCTCCTTCGGCGTCGTCAAATCCCGCAAGCACATCGACCTCGCCGCCCTTCGATGAATAACTGTTCGTTTTGATCAGCACGGTGGTGAAGGTGCCGTCCTCGGAGACGAGCATGTTCCGGTAGATGGGATTGGCCAGCACGCGCGTTTTCAGCGCCGCAAGTTCCTTGGCATTCTTCGGGAAGGTTTCGAGCAGGTCCTCGACGATGAGCTGGTCCTTCGCGCCCCGCGTGTTCCGGGCGTTCACGAGGCTCGTGATGTCGTCGAGATGGGGGACGTTCTCCGCC
>JBBIHD010000253.1:0-4047 GCA_037447195.1 Nitrospirota bacterium
GACTTCTTGTGAGATCATCAAATGTGTTGTATGGCCAAAGGCCACAGTATCTTAAGCCCGGCAAAACATGCAAAAACGGATCCTCGCTGCGGTCATCTTCAGCATTACCCTCATCCTGGCCTCGCTCGGCCTGATCAGCTACCTGCGGGTGCAGGAGAGCATCGAGCGTTCCTACGGGGACCGTCTCGCCATGTCGAGCATGATCGGGAAATATATTGAGCACATCCTTGAAGAGAACCTTACCCGGCTCTACGACATTTCCCTGTCGGACCGTGTGGATTTCGCCGACAACGACTGGCGTCCCGAGCGGGCGGCGCTCAAGGCCGCCTACGAATATTCCATTTTCACCGACGGCGTCTTCATGCTGGACCAGCAGGGCAGCGTCAGGCTCACCTACCCCTACCGCGAGAGCGCCATGGTGAACCTGCTCGGCAACCCCCATGTGTCCCAGGCCGTCCGGCACCGGAGGCCGGTCATCTCCAATGTGTTCACCGAGCATCCGAGCGGCAGAAAGGTCATCTATGTCCTCGTGCCGCTCAGGAACCGCGGCGGCGACGTGGTCGGGGCCGTCGGCGGAGTGATAAGCCCTACGAGCTCCATGCTGAGCCGCGCCCTGCAGACCGTGCAGTCTGAACTGCGGGGCAGCCACTATATCGAGATTATCGATGCCAATGAGGTAGTCGTGACGTCGGACAAGCCGACCCGCATCCTTGAACATCACGATCACGGCGGCATTCTCAGCAAGATGATCAAGAGCAGGACGTCGGGCGTCAAGTACTGTGCGCACGGGTACTCCCAGTCCAGGCCGGACGGCCGCACGAGGGACGTCCTGGCCTTTGTGCCGCTGGAGGTGGCGCCCTGGGGGGTGATCTTCGGCCAGTCGGAGCAGGACCTGCTCGGGCCCGCGGATCAGTTGAAAACGGATTTTGTTCTGCTCGCCGTCCTGTTCACGGGGACGGCGCTGCTTTTCGCCGCCGGCGTCAGCAGGACCATCGTGGTCCCGCTCCGGACGCTGACCGCCGCGGCCAACAGCATCGCCAAGGGCGACCTCTCCCGGCCTGTCGGCACTGCCGGCGCCGATGAGGTGGGTGAGCTCTCCAGGAGCTTCGAAGTGATGCGGGAGCGGCTGGCCCGGTCCCTGGACAGCATCCATCAGTACAGCACGGAACTGGAGAGCCGGGTGTACGATCGCACCATGCAGCTCGAGGACAAGCGGCGGCAGAACGAGCTGCTGCTCAAGAAGCTGATCTCGTCCCAGGAGGACGAGCGAAAACGCGTGGCCCGGGAGCTGCACGACGAGGCGCTCCAGACGCTGTCCGCCATACTGATGAGCATCGAGATGTGCCGGCTGCACCCGGAGCTTATTACACCCGAGAAGGTCGGCAAGATCAAAGAGACCGTTGAGCAGGTCATCAACGACATGAACAACGTCATCCAGAACCTGCGGCCCACGGTCCTGGACGACCTGGGGTTCGAGGCGGCGGTGGCATGGATCCTCGACCGGAACCTGCGCGACAAGGGAATCCGCTGTACGCTCGATACGGGGTACTTTATGGCGGGACAACTTGCGCCCCAGACGGAGATCGCGCTGTTCCGCATCATCCAGGAGGCGTCGTCCAATATTGCGCGCCATGCAGGCGCCGAAAGCGTCTATGTGCACATCCGGAACGACCAGGGGAGGATACACATATATATTGACGACGACGGCGACGGCTTTGATACGAAGTCGGCGCTGGAAACGACCATTACCGGCAGAGGCCTCGGCATCATGGGCATGAAGGAGCGCGCGTCGCTTATGAACGGGCGGTTGACCGTCTGCTCCCTGCCGGGCGCCGGGACCATGGTCTTCTGCACGATCCCCTGTCCCCGGGAGGCGTAGATGAACCGCAAGATGCGAATCCTGATCGCCGATGACCACGCGCTGGTGCGCGAGGGCATTGCCGCTTTTTTAAAAATGGCCGACGACGTCGAAGTGGTGGGCGAGGCCGCGGACGGCGTCGAGGCGATCGAAGCGGTGAAGAAGCACCGGCCCGACATCATCCTGCTCGATATCTCCATGCCGCGGCTGGGCGGCCTCGAAGCAATGGGGGAGATCAGGAACATCTCGCCGGACACCAAGGTGCTGGTCCTTACGCAATACGAAGATCCCGTCTACGTGCGGCGGTTCTTCAAGGCCGGCGCCGCCGGGTATCTGCTCAAGAAGGCCGTGGGCACGGACCTGCTCGAGGCCCTGAAGGCCCTGGCTGGAGGCAAGGTATACGTCCATCCGTCCGTTGCATCAAGCCTCGTGAACGGCTACGTGGGCGCGCAGAAAGGCGAGCACGCCGAAGACCCCTACGATACCCTCACGGACAGGGAGCGGCAGGTCCTGAAGTTGATAGCCGAAGGCCATACGCACAAGGAGATGGCCGAAATCCTCGGCATCAGCGTCAAGACCGCCGTGGCCCACCAGTCGAACCTCTGCGTCAAGCTTGACCTCCACACCCGCGCGGCGCTCATCAAGTTCTCGATCCAGAAGGGGATCATCAAGATCGACGGATGATGCCGCGGCTGCGCCGTTTGCATTTCCCCGCTCTTTCACGTACAATCAACGTGTTTGAAATTCCATGAAAAGGGGTCGTGCCATGACGATGCGGACCGCGCTGCTGCTCTCTGTTTTGCTGTTCAGTGCCTGCTCTTCCGCCGGCGGGCGCCATCCTGCCTCCGGCGCCGAGCACGGATCATCGCGTGCTGCGGAGGCAGAGGGGCCGCAGGAGCGGAAGAATGAAAAAAAACCGGAGGAGGCAAAGAAGGACGTGAAACCCCTTGTCCAGTCCGCGGCAGTGGACCTTTCAGAGCTCACGTCCCTCGCTGCGATCATAGAAAAAGTGCGCGCCAGGAAGATCGTGTACGTCGGCGAGTTTCACGACCACTACAGCCATCATGCGGTGCAGCTTGAGGTGATCAAGGGCCTGCATGCGAAGAACCCGAAGATCGCCGTGGGCATGGAGATGTTCCAGGGGCCCTTTCAGCAGGTGCTGGACGACTATATCGCCGCGTCCATCGATGAGCGCGAGTTCCTGAAGCGTTCCGAGTATTTCAAGCGGTGGGTCTTCGATTATACGCTGTATAAGCCCATACTCGATTTCTGCCGGGAGCAGAAGGTCCCCGTGGTAGCGCTGAACATACGGCGGGAGCTGACCGAAAAGGTGTCGAAGGGCGGCATCGATTCGCTGACGGAAGAGGAGAAGAAAGAGATCCCGTCCGAGATGGACCTGACGGACCAGGAGTACCGCGACCGGCTGAAAGAGGTCTTTGAGCGGCACGGGAATGCCGAGGCGAAGAGCTTCGACTATTTTTTTCAGGCCCAGGTGCTCTGGGACGAGGCCATGGCCCGTTCCGTGGACGACTACCTGAAGGGCAGGCCTGATCACCAGATGGTCGTGCTTGCGGGGGGCGGCCATCTTGCCCACGGCTCCGGCATTCCGAAGCGGGTGCACCGCCGCAACGGCAGGGACTATGCCATTATCCTGAACGATGTTGATGTGGAAGAGGGTGTTGCGGACTATCTCGTGTTCCCGCCCCGCCAGGAGGGCGATCCGTCTCCCAAGATGATGGCGATGCTGAAGGAGCAGGACGGGAAGGTCATCGTGGCGGGATTCCCCCGGGGCAGCGTGTCTGAGAAGGCGGGGCTGCGGAAAGGGGACGTGATCCTGTCGCTGGACGGGGAGGCGGTGCGGAACATGGGAGACCTCAGGTTGGCGCTCTTTTATAAAAAGAAGGGCGAGGTGCTCACGGTAAGGGCGCTGCGGCCACGGTTCCTGCTGAAAGACCGGGAAATCCAGGTGGAGGTGAAATTGTAGCTTCTCTGTCTGCGTTGTCCCGCGATTCATGCTATCATAGAAGGCAAGGCCGGCCGCGTGAGGACCGGCGACCGAAGGAGGACGGCATGAAAGGCTTCGCGCTTATCTCGGTGGTGTTGGTGCTGGTGTCCGGCTGCGCAGGCGGGGTCAAGAGAAGCTTTACTCTTACCACGGACCCGCCTGACGCGGAGATTCGTGTCATCTC
>JBBIHD010000254.1:0-4027 GCA_037447195.1 Nitrospirota bacterium
GCGAATCTGTGTATACGAGGTGGCGCCGGTGGTGCACGAGAACCTGCGCATCGAGAATGGTGCATGGGGCGCCTTCGATTCTGCCTGGCTCATGAGCGCCATCGAACAGAATATGCAGCGGGCCTGCTATCAACAGGATGCTCTGAGGCGGCGGGAGCATATGATGGAACTGGTCGTCCGTGACTGGGAGCGCGTGAAGCAGTATTTTCGCGGCATCCGCTCAGTGGGAAGGCTTTCACTGGAAGAACAGCGCGGTATCGTCGGGCTGCTCCGCAGCGCGGAGCCGCGATAAAAACAGTTCGATCCCTCTTTGCCGGTCAGGGAGCGGCTTAAGGATTCCCACGAGGATCACAAATGTGCGGCAAGCCGCATCAGCGGGGACCAATATATGGTTCCCGTTTTTTTTGTCCACAGCGGGCATTCTGTTGACGTTTTCAGGCCCGGGCCGCACTGCTATTCGCTCGCTCTGAAAAAAACACGTGAATATTACCTTGACCTATCAACTCTCATCGGGGATACTTAACGAATTCAAGATGTGAGAGGAGACGTGAGTCATGATGAAGCGTAAATCAAAGCTAGGCGTGCTTGTGCTGTCTATCATGGTGCTTGCCGGGTGCGTTGCCGCGCCGAAATACCGGCCCGAACTGCCGGAAGAGATCGGCGGCAAAGGGCTCGTGGTGGCTGAGGTGGTCGGCATCAACCGGCTGTCCGGCTGGTCAACGAACAGCGGGAATGTCCTGATAAACAAGAAGTCCTATAATAACGCCCTGGTGAAGGGGCTTATCGCTGTCCCCCTTGCCGCGGGTGAATATTCTCTTGATGCTTTGAACTACGTGACCTATGGCGGCTCGACCACGGCCGGCACCGTGACGTACACCACGAAGTATTCAACGACCATGCCGCTGAACCGGAAGTTCACCATCCGGCCCGGCGAGGTCACGAACATAGGGCTCATCCTGCTGTATCCCGATCCCGAGGACAAGGAGAACAAGCGGTTCTTCCGGTTCTTTATCGACAACAGGGACGATATGAAGATATTTCTGAAGACCTTCTATCCGGCGCTCGCCGCCCGCATGAAGGTCGACGCGATGACGCTTTCAGCCGGAGAGTACCTGAAGGACCCCAAACTGCTGCAGTCGCTCCGTCGGGAAATTGCTCTTAAGGGATTTATTGCGTCGCGCGCAACTGCGGACTATGTTGCCGGGAACGTGGGCACTGTGGCGAAAGTGAAGAGGGGGAAGGACGGCAAGATGTCTGATGTGCAAGTGCTTGATGTAGACACCCTCTCGAACATCGCGACCCAGTCGTCGGACCAAAAAAGCGATAGGCTGGTTTTTATGACAGCGAACAACAGGCTGTTCCTTGTCACGGGCGGCGCAGTGAAAGAGAAACGGCCGCCAACGGCCCTGCGCGATGGTGAAGTCCTCGCCGCCGGCGCGAAAGATATCGTGATCGTTGACGACCGCCTGGAGGTCTACGTGAGCAACGACAACGGGGAGACGTGGAAAACGAACGATACTTTCATGGTGAAGGATGACGTCAGGCCGAAATTCATGGCCGGTGAGCGCTCGTACTATATCTACAGCTCCTACCCGCCGGTCCTGATCACGGGCGTCTACGACAGGGCGGAGCTTGCGAAGCTCGAACTTCCGGAAAAGCTCGGCAATATCCAGCATGTGACGGAAAAGAAGTCAGGCCTCTTCGTCGAAACGCATGTGACAGCATGGACAAAAGACACACCCTTCCCCTTCTATGTAAAGAAAGATGCAGCAGCGCCCTGGGAAGCCAGGGCCATGCCCAGGATCTCCTGTTATGCCATCAGGTTCCTCGATGACACAGGCAATAATCTGGAGACCCTGTGTCAGAAAGAGACGTTCCAGAGCAGCGACGGCGGCCGCCGTTGGCAGAAGAAATAACGTTGTCAGCGATCTGCACTGCGGTGCAGGGTCATCATAAACGAGGAAAGGATGGTAAGGGTATGGAAAACAGGAAGCATGCATGGTCAGGTTTGCTGGGGGCGGCGGCGATCGTCCTGCTGCTGGCAAGCGGCTGCGCGACGTCAAAGCCGATGCCGCTGAACGAGAGCGCGACGACGCTTGACCTTGCGAAGGAGGGCGTGGCAATCTTCACGGTCAGGACTTCGAACCAGTTCAAGACCGGTTACCAGCCGAATGTGGGGTTCGTTCACGTCAAGCAGGGGGCCGGCGAGAAGAAGGAGCTGTTCAATTTCCCCGCACCGGGCCCGATCGCGGCGGTGGAAGAACAGTATAATGAGTATCTTGTCAGCATCAGCCTGCCGCCGGGCAAGTACAAGCTGCGGCACATCGGCGGTTCGAGCAATAAGCTGCTGGTTTATTCGACATTCTTTGTGCCCGTTTTTGTAGACATCGAGCTGAAGCCGAACAAGATCCTCTACCTCGGCAGGATCGAGGCGACGCTGCGGGAGCGGAAGAACGACTCGGAGCTCCGCGGCGGCCCGCTGGCCCCGCTGCTCGACCAGGCGGTCTCGGGGTTCAGCAAGGGCACTTTTGACATCAAGATCTACGACAACTATGACAAGGACATGGCGGCCTTTACGCAGAAGTATCCTCTCCTGAAGAAATACACCGTCGAGAAGGCCGTTCTTCCGCCCTGGAAAAAACCATCCGATGCAGAGTTGAACGAATAATACAAACGTGATCAAGCTATGCCGCCCCGTTCTTTACGCGGGGCGGTTTCATTTTTTATGAAACCTGCAATGCAAAACCGCTCTCGCCGCGGGATCACGCGGATGGCCGCGGATATACCCTGTTAAGCCCCGTTAGATTCGTCTGGCGGGGTGCACGCGAAAAAGGCGGCAGGATGAGTCTTGACGTAAAATACGTTCGCTGCGAAGAGGCGCCGATGGGCGCAGTACAACAAGTGACTCTTGAACTGATACTTCTATTGTAGTGGGTTCAGCAAACCCAATAAGGAGCCTGCCATGAGATCGAGACGTTCTGTTGCGCTGATGCTGGCATTCGTTGTCGTATCACTTTATGCCATTTGCGCATCGGCCGCGCCGGACTGTGGAATGGACAGCAAGGCAGATTGCTGGGACGACGGTATTGAATATGCCGGCTCCATTAAAGACCGCTACCCCATCCAGATGCTGCTGAAGCGGGAGGGTGAAAACGTCAAAGGGTTCATGTTTTACGAATCGGCTGCAACGTATATATCCCTTCAGGGGGCCGTTGCTCCGCAGGGCGCCGCCACGGTCAAGGAAATAGATGAGAGTAAAAAGATAACCGGCGTGTTCGAAGGGCAGTTGAGCGACGCAGGTTTTTCCGGCACGTGGTCCTCGCCGGACGGAAAGAAGCGGATGCCCTTCAAACTGACCGCCCTCTCTGCCGAAGCCGCCGCCTTCTCAGGCCAGTACAAATGCGAGACCGGCGAGGAAAACTTCAGCCAGACCCTGGAACTGAAGGTGGAGAAGGGCAAGGTAGTCCACTTCAGTGTTATGAGCGGCGTCGGGCCGAACTGGCATACCTGCGACCTGGGCCTGGATAATCTAACGCAGGAGCAGGGTAAGTCATATATCCTTCTTCTGCCGGGCGGCTCTTTCAAGTCCGAAAGTGATAAGCTGTATGGAGACCGCAAGGAACGGATCAGGATCAAAGAGACGCAGAACACCATTTTTGTTCAGTTATTCGGGGGCTGGAGATTGGCCTGCGGTTTGAACTCTTATATGGGAGATATGCTGCTCAATAAGAAGGCAGGAAGGTGCAAAGTGCTCTTTTGATCTCCTGTTGACGGTTATCGTTGAATTTTTTTTATGCAGAGAAAGTATCTGAAGGGATTCGTGATCCTCCTTTTCGTTCTTGTTCTGCTGTTCCTGATCGGGCAGAGCTGTGCGGGAGTGAACGCATGGTTTCTTTTGACCGACAGCGTCTATATCATCCCGGCGGATTCCTCAGGACCAGGCGCGTTAAAGTACTTTACTGGCAAATATCATACATTTTCAGTCAAGTTCTATAAAGCCAAAAGCGTTCACCGCGAGGGCGCAAAG
>JBBIHD010000255.1:0-4011 GCA_037447195.1 Nitrospirota bacterium
GTTAAGCAAAAAACTGAGAAGACTAGCTGGCCACGGATTGACAGGGATGGACACTGATTTTCCTGGGACTTGCATCATATTCAAAAATCCCCGCACTATTCCATTCTCACTGGTCGCCATAAAGGCGCGAAGAAAAACTTTAAATCTTGCGTTTGGATCAAAAAGCCCAATAAACCTTTATTTTCCTTCGTGTGCTCCGTGCCTTTGTGTGAGTATATTTATTGGGTCCTGAATAGCTCCAAATCCCCTTATAGTTGAAGCTTCGTCATGGGCAGCGGCTTGATGTATCCGCGCTTATCTGCGCCCACTTGCGGTTCTCAGGACCTCAGCTTTTGGAAGGAGTGCAGCTCACGGACACAGCGGCCGATCAAATCCCAGCAGCTTTGCCCCGCCCTCGCATGCCAGTTTCCCGACCTCGCTGCCTGACAGCCCTGCCTGCACGAAATAGTCAAGCTCCGCGTCATAGGCGACGGCGTAGTTCCTGTCCGGCAGCACGCAGTCCGTTCCGACGGCGAGAGGAACGCCGACGGACCGCGCGTAGCCGATCATGGCCACCTGTTCTTGCACCAGGCGGGAAACGAAGTCCTTCGCCTTTGGTGAAACACCTTCGCCCTGGGCTGCCCGCTCCAGCGCTCCGACCGTGGGGACCCAGAACGTTCCCCGCTCCGCCAAAAGGTCCGCTGCCCGGCGCGTCATGAAGAACCCGTGCTCAACGGAGCGAACGCCTGCCTGGGCGCAGGCGATTATGGCATTCTCGCCGTTGGCATGGGCCATAACGCCAAGGCCCTGCCCTGATGCTTCCTGCACGATGAGCGCCAGCTCGTCGGCAGCATAGCCGCCTTCCGTGATGGTTCCTGGATGCTTCAGGCTTACGATGCCTGAGGCTATGACCTTGATTATACCAGCTCCCGCTGTCTTGAGGCGCCTGATCTGCTCCTGTATGGCTCCTGCTCCGCGGGCGGGCAGGCCGATGCGCGACCCGTATCCGCCGGGCCGGTACAGCGCCCAGCCGCTCCAGACCAGGATCGGACCACCCGGGCCTCGTCGCGGCCTGGGCTGATCCGGAAGGGCATTCTCAGGAGTTCCTGCATCCCGTGCAGCTGCGATGCCTGCTGATGCAAGGTCGCTGAGGCCCTCCTGGCTCCGCAGATGCACATGGGCGTCGACGAGCGGTGCCTGGGGCGGCAGGTCCCTTCGGGAAAAGCGCATGGTCATGCTTATGGCGTGCGGCCGAGCATCCCGCTGTCGCGGAAACTGAAGTGGGTCCCGTCGCCGATGATGATGTGATCGAGGACCTGGATGCCGAGCACCTCGCCTGCCTGCACGAGCCGGCGCGTCAGCAGGATGTCCTCCTGGCTCGGCCGCACATCGCCGCTGGGATGGTTATGAACAAAGATGACCGCAGCTGCGGATTCGCGGATCGCTGATCGAAAGGTCTCCCGGGGATGGACGATGGAGGCAGTAAGGCTGCCGGTGGAAATGGATGCTTCCCGGATGAACCGGTTCCTGGTATCGAGAAGTGCGCACCGGAACTCTTCTTTCCGGAGGTCCCGCAGCCTGGGGCGGTAATACTCGGCCACGTCGCTGCTTGAACAAAAGGACTCGCCTGTCAGCGTTGGCCGCTGGTGCCGCCGTCCCAGCTCAAGGGCCGCGAGGACCTCCGCAGCCTTGGCCGGCCCCATGCCTGCGACTCCGCGGATCTCGTTCACGCCCGCCTGGGCCAGGCCCGCAAGCCCGCCAAACCGCTCCAGCAGCTCCCTGCCGAGGTCCACCGATGTCTTGCCGGCCCTGCCGTTCCGGAGCAATATGGCCAGCAGCTGCGCGTCGCTGAGCGACGCGGGCCCCTGGTCCAGCAGCCGCTCGCGGGGGCGTTCGTCTTCAGGCCAGTCTTTTACGCTCTTTGGGGCACGTTCCGGCATGGCGGCCTCGTTCACACGTGAGCAGGGACCAGAAGGCAGATGCATGAAATTATAGAAGGGATGGAGCAGGCTGTCAAATAAAAAGGCGGCCCGCTCATGGACCGCCTGTGTTCTTCCTGCTCCCGCTGATCACATCTTCACAAATGCCTCTTTCGGGGCGTTGCAGACCGGGCACTTCCAGTCATCAGGAAGGTCCTCGAACTTCGTTCCTTCTTTTGCTTCATCATAGACATACCCGCACACGGTGCATTTCCACATGCCGACCTCCCTCCTTTGCTGTTGTCAGAATTTCTGATGGTATGCGATCACCTTCTCGGCGAACTGCCTGCCGAACTCGAAGCATTTTTTTTCATCTTCGCGGCCCGGCTTATAGAGCACTTCCATGCCCGGCTCGACCACTTCGAGGCCGATCTTTTTCATTTCTTCGTAGGCTTCTTTCACGGCGCCGCCGCCCCACCCGAAGCTGCCGAAGGCTCCGGCCATCCTGTTCTTGGGGCGCAGCCCCCGCAGGTGGACCAGGAATTCGGCCACGCTCGGGAACATGATGTTGTTCAGCGTCGGCGTTCCCACGAGCATCGCCCGGGACTCCCAGAACCGCTTGACAGCCACGCTCATGGGCGTTGACCGCAGCTTGATCACTTCGGCGTCCACGCCTGCCGCGCGGATCCCCTCCATGATGGGGATCGTCATGTGCTCCGTACTGTGCCACATAGTATCATAGATCAGCACAATGCGAAGGTCCGCTTTCCCGTTCGCCATGTCGAGGTACATCTTGACGATCTTGCCCGGGTCCTTCCGCCAGATGACCCCGTGGTCCGGCGCGATCATGTCGATCTCCAGGCCCAGCTTCTGGATCTCGGCGAGCTTTGCCTTGATCAGCGGGCCAAAGGGCATCAGGATGTTGGCATAGTAATCGCGCACGGAGTGCTCCAGCGCCGTGACCGAATACTGGTCGCAGAACTCGTCGTCAAATCGCGCCGTGGAAGCGAGATGCTGCCCGAAGCCGTCCTGGCTGATCAGCAGTTTGTCTTCCTTGACGTAGCTCATCATCGAATCGGGCCAGTGGAGCATGGGCGTTTCGAGGAACAGGATCGTCTTGGAGCCCGTACTGAGCGTATCGCCGGTCTTCACGAGCTTGATGTTCCACCTGGACGTATCAAAGAACCGGTCCAGGCCCTTCTTGCCCCGTTCGGTGATGTAGATCGTTGCCTTCGGCGCCAATGCCATGATCCGGTCGATGCTCGTCATATGGTCGTTCTCGATGTGATTGATGACGACGTTCTCGATCTTCGCCGGGTCCACGACGTCGCGGATATTGTCGATCATATAATCCGAAAAATCGTGCTTCACCGTGTCCAGGAGCGTAATGTGCTTGTCCTTGATCAGGTAGTTATTGTAGGTCGTGCCGTTCGGGGTGATATATCCGTGAAAATCCCGGACAGCCCAGTCGATCGCTCCCACCCAGAATATGCCTGGCTTGATCTCCAATGCTCCCATGTATTCCTCCTGTGAAATAGTGCGGCCGGAACGAATGCCGCGGCTGCGGCGACGGGGCTACTGCGTTCGTTTTCGTTTCTTGCAGGAAGGACAGAGGCCCGTGAATTCGACATGTGTGCCGACGACAACGTGGTCCTTCGCCATTTCGCGGGGCGGCTCCACCACAAGAGGCGCATGCACGTCGACGATCTTCCTGCACTGCAGACAGATGAAATGGTGGTGGGGCGACGTGTCCGGATCGTATCGCTTCCGGTCAGGGTCGATCGTGAGCTCCCGCAGCATGCCCTTCCCGGTCAGGGCCTTGAGCGTATTGTACACGGTGGCAAAGGACATGGACTGATAGGTCCGCGACACGGCGCGGTAGATCTCCTCGGCCGAGGGATGCTTCGTGTTCCCCTCCAGGTAGTCGAGGATCGCAAGCCGCTGCGGTGTCCGCTTCATCTTCCTGCCCGGCGCGGCCTGTGGTGGCTTCTTGGGAATAGGCATAAGTTGGAATTATAATAAAGTATTGCGCCCCCGCTGTCAAGCGCGGAGCCGGGAATTGAGTAGGCGGGGGCCTCGCGGCCCCAGCCTCTCACACCACCGTACGTGCCGT
>JBBIHD010000256.1:0-3486 GCA_037447195.1 Nitrospirota bacterium
TGCCCTTCTTTGGCGCCACCTTTCTTCGGGCAAGCAAGAAAGGTGGCAGGAAGATCGCCCGCGTCTTGAAAAAAACACAGTATCATAAACGTTCGCGCGAACACGTCAAAGCGATGGAAAGAAATAGCGAATGCAGCCTTGTATGGCTAAGGGTCTCACGGGCTTTATGCGCGTGCAGTAACGGTCCTGATCGATCGGTACACGGTCTCCATCATGCGCTTCAGTTCCGGTTCCGTCATCGCCAGCGGCGGCATCAGCACGATCACGTTCCCCAGGGGCCGGATGATCAGGCCCTGCCTGCGGCATTCCTTGATCACCCCGATGCCGATCTTCTCTTCGAGCGCATAAGGCTCCTTCGTTGCCCGGTCCTTCACGAGTTCGATGCCCGCCATGAAGCCCTTCTGTCGAATATCTCCCACGTGCTCCAGCTCCGTGAACCGCTCCAGCTCCTTTTTCAGCAGCCGGATCTTCGGCTTGAGCCTTGTGAGGGTCCGCTCCTTTTTGAACAGGTCGATGTTCGCGATCGCCGCGGCGCAGGCCAGGGGATTCCCTGTATAGGTGTGCCCGTGGAAAAATGTGCGCAGTTCCCGATACTCACCCAGGAAGCCCCGGTAGATCTCCTCTGTCGCCAGTGTCGCTGCCAGGGGCAGGTAGCCGCCGGTGACGCCCTTTGCCACGGCCATCAGGTCGGGAATGACGCTTTCCTGTTCGCAGGCGAACATCGTTCCGGTCCGTCCGAAGCCCGTTGCCACTTCGTCGGCAATCAGTAAAATATTGAAGCGCGTGCAGAGCTCCCGCATCCGCTTCAGATATCCCGGGGGGGACACCAGCATTCCGGCCGCTCCCTGGACAAGGGGTTCGATGATCAGCGCCGCAGTTTCATGAGCGTGTTCGCTGATCACTTTCTCGGCCTGGTCCGCGCAGGCAAGGCCGCAGGACGGGTATTCCCTGCCCAGGCTGCAGCGATAGCAGAAGGGGGTCTCGATCTTATAGGACTGGAACAGCAGGGGCCGGTAAAGGGAGTGGAAGAGGTCCATGCCGCCCACGCTCACGGACCCGATCGTGTCGCCGTGGTAGGCTTCCTTGAGGGAAATGAACTTCGTTTTGGAAGCGAATGCCGGGCCTTTCTGCTGCCAGTATTGAAAGGCGATCTTGAGGCTGATCTCCACAGCCGTGGAACCGCTGTCAGAGTAAAAGACCCGGGTCAATCCCCGCGGGGCAAGCTTCACGAGCTTTTCAGCCAGGACCGTTGCAGGAACGTTCGACAGGCCCAGCAGGGTCGAGTGGGCGATCTTCCTGAGCTGCGCCGCCACTGCCGCGTCGAGCTCTTTTTTCCGGTGTCCGTGGACCGTGACCCAGAGCGATGAAACGCCGTCGAGGTAGGTATTGCCGTGGATGTCGGTCAGCGTGCTGCCCCTGCCGCTGTCAATGATGACCTGGGGCTCCTGCTGCCAGTCCAGCATCTGCGTGAAGGGGTGCCAGAGATACTTCTTGTCCAGCTGTTCGAGGCGGGCCGCAAAGCGACCGTCTTTCAGCTGCTCGGTTTTTTTCTTCTTCATCGCGGTTGTTCCCCGCGAGCATTATAGAGCATGCGCGTGCTTTGTCAATGCCAAACGCGGTGCTGTTTATGCGGTGATTTGAACAATCGCTTGACTCCCCCCTCCCTTTGGGATACACTTTTTCCATGTTGAAAAGCATTGAAGAAATAAAGGAAAGAATCGTCAGCGCTTACCATCCCGACAGGATCATTCTTTTCGGCTCGCAGGCGACGGGCGCGGCTTCGGGCGCAAGCGATATCGATCTTCTCGTCATCAAGGACACTGATGACCGTCCCATCGAACGGCGCATGCAGGTGGAGAATATCCTTGCCGACCGGGCGGTCCCTCTGGATATTATGGTATACACCGCGAAGGAATTGCAGTATCTGTTTTCCATCGGCAGCCCCGTTGTCGAGGAGATCATGGAGACCGGGAGGGTGCTCTACATGAGAAAGGCCACGGAGAGCTGGGTCAAGGACGCGGATGACGAACTCGCGTCGGCGCTCATACTGCATGAGCATGGAAAATACAAAGGGGCGTGCTATCACAGCCAGCAGTGCGTTGAAAAGGGCCTCAAGGCCCTGATCCTCGAAAAAGGGGAGCGCCCCGAAAAAATCCATGACATCGTTGAGATGTTCTCCCGGACCCAGCGCCTGGGATGGCAGGCGTTCCTTACGCTGGATGACGCGGTGTTTCTGAACAGCATCTACAAAGGCCGCTACCCCACGGAAGAGGGCCTGCTGCCGCTGGGCGAGCCTGATAAAGCGGACGCTGAGCGGGCGACAAAAGCGGCGCAACGGTTCATGGAGGGACTGCGAAAGGCCCTTCGCTAAGTACGCAGTGAATGCCGGTTTTGTGGCCGGCAACCGGGTTGTAAATCCGCCTAAAATAATTGTTGACAAATTGTTGCTGTTTCTATAAAGTCGCGACTCAGCAATTCCCTCCTGGTTCACAGTTTTCCCTTACAGTATTACAAGAACATGCATGAAAGACCTGCGTCCGGCCAAAAGCCCGACGATGCTGGTATGCGCTCGAAGTGTCTGCAGCGGCAGGAGGGCGGTGCGGTCTGGTTTTATCGGAAAGAGAGTGTATTTGATCGGCAGTAGGTTAAGTGAGGCCGGTGAACGATATATTCAGCAAGGGAGAACCCCCTATGAGCAGAAGCAGGTTTTTGACTTTCCTCATGCCGCTTATTCTTATCCTTGTCTCCACCACGCTTTCGCAAGCCAATACAAGCGTCGGCGGCCGCATCGCCTCTGATACGACATGGACACTGGCTAACAGCCCCTATATTGTCACCTCGACGGTACAGGTATATGGAACCACGACCGTGCCGGTGACGCTCACCATTGAGCCGGGCGTGGTGGTCCGCTTCAAAGCGGGGATGGGTCTCCAGGTCGGCTTTGGCACCAACCAGGGCGTGCTTATCGCCCGGGGCACGCCGGAGAGCCGCATCACCTTTACCCGAGATGCCGCTACCGGCACCTGGGGCACGATCAATTTTCAGGATGGGACCGTGGATAGCGCCACGGTACTTGAGCATCTGGATGCCCGGTACAGCACCGGGGTTTCCATGACCTCTGCCTCGCCTGTTATAAAGAACAGCACGATCCTGGATGTGACCGGCGTGGGTATGACTCTTTCCAACTCCAATCCTATACTAGAGTCTGTAGCAATCATGGCGAACGGAGCAAACGGCATCAGCCTCACATCATCTTCGCCGATTATCACCAATGGCAACCTTACGAACACGAGCGCCACAGGCCACGGCATCTACGGAAGCGGCTCGCCCGTCATCTCGAATTATACCGTTTCCATCGTGAACACTGCCGGGAAATACGGGTTCTATTCCACCAGCGCCACCTCGGCATTGTCGCTCACGAACTCCACCATCGGCAACGGGCTCTACCTTTCCTCCATCATCATCACCCCCACTATCACCAACAAC
>JBBIHD010000256.1:3503-4003 GCA_037447195.1 Nitrospirota bacterium
ATAACGACAATGCGCCCCTACGGGCCGGGGCCAATATCGTGGGTCCGATCCTGGATAACAACACGTTCTCCGGCATGACCGATGCTGGCAGGATCGAGGTTGTGGGCGAGCAGGTGAAGCAGGACGCTCTCTGGAAGAAATGGCCGGTGCCCTATGTGGTGGTCTCGGGGACGGTCGCGGTGCATAAGGATACAATTTCTCCAGCCACTCTCACCATCGAACCAGGGACGACCGTGCGGTTTGCTTCAGGCTCGGGGCTTCAGATCGGCAATGGCACCAGCCAGGGCGCGCTTATTGCCCGGGGCACGGTGGAGAACCGGATCACCTTCACCCGCAGCGCCGCGACGGGCACCTGGGGCACGATCAATTTCCAGGACGGGACTGTGGATAGCACCACAGTGCTTGAGTATCTGGATGCCCGGTACAGCACCGGCGTTTCCATGACCTCTGCTTCACCCACGATCAGGAACAGCACGATCCTGGATGTGACCGGCGTGGGT
>JBBIHD010000257.1:0-3972 GCA_037447195.1 Nitrospirota bacterium
AAAGTATTTGCCTTCTCAGGGTTTATCCGCATTTTCCGTGTCCCAACTGCCGTTTAAGCTATATGCCTTCATGACAGCAGTTCAGCCCCCCTCTGGGCTGCCTGCAGGGAGTGGTTCCCGGCCTGCTGCCCTGTGATCATCAGGCCTTTATATTTATGAAGAAACTCGTCCCGTTCATAGCGCTTACGCTGTTCTTTGCGGCCTGCGCCCCCCAGGCGGAGCTTGTGAAGACGCGGTCGGACATGGCCGGACTGGGCAGCGATGTCAAGGCGCTGAAGTCCCACGTTGCTGATCTGCAGAAGCGTCTCGAACTGCTCGAGGCGAACGTGCAGGGCACCGTGGACGCCCAGAAGGTCATGGCGGACTACGGCGCCAGGTTCGACCAGTTCACGACGGATATGCAGCTGCTGCAGGGAAAGCTGGAAGAGAACAATTTCCGCCTGGCTGAACTGAACCAGAAGCTCGACGACAAGGGCTTCAAGATAGCCGAGCTTGAATCGAGGCTTGCAGAGCTCGAAGCAAAGATCAAGCCGCTCATTGGCGAAGCAGCGGCTGAGCCGGGGAAGAAGCCTGCTGCCGAGGCAGGCCTCGAGCCGTCAGAGGCATACCGACAGTCGAAGGCTGATTATGACAAGGGCAACTTCGAGCTTGCCATTGCCGGATTCCGGAACTACCTGAAGCAGTTTCCCACAGCCAGCCAGGCCGACAATGCCCAGTACTGGATCGGTGAATCCTTTTACGCGAAAAAGGACTATGACAAGGCCATTGACTCCTTTCAAAAGATGCTGAAGGACCATCCCAAGAGCGGGAAAGCCCCCGCTGCCAAGCTCAAGATCGGCTATTCCTATCTGAACGAAAAGAACACGGCAAAGGCAAAGGAATATCTGAACCGGGTTGTCCGGGAGCATCCTGCTTCGAACGAGGCTGATCTGGCCCGCGACAAGCTCAAGAAGATCGGAAAATAGCAGCAGCCCTCTGGCGCCCAGTCCTTCCAGCCGTTTCAGGAATCCATGATCCTATAAAGAGCATTTGGACGCGGATAACATCAGGAACGTCTGATAAAATCAAAAGAAATCTACGGTTAATTCTTGAAAAAGAACTCACCTGCAAGGTGAAAGGCTTTTCAGGACAAAAGCATTTGCCTTTTCAGGGTTTATCCGCATTTTCCGTGTCCCAATTGCCGCTTTTCGTATGATGCGTCCATTCTTGCAGCGCTTGATCCTCCGCTGAACAGGCATCCCTGCACGTGAACATTCTGCAACCCTCCCATCCTTGTCGGAAATGCTACACTTCCTGAAGCAGGCGCTCCACCTTAAAAGGGCTCCCCTCTGCGTTTTCAGCCTGAACATTCTGATTAATAAAGTATTTCCTCGAATCTCTCTCTGGCCTATGCGTTGCAACAGTTTGCCGCGGGAGGTAAAGGCAGATGAAGAGCACAGCTGATATCGCCGCCATGGCTGTCAAGGGCCTTCGAACT
The DNA here is from genome assembly GCA_037447195.1 of Nitrospirota bacterium. GTDB lineage: Bacteria > Nitrospirota > UBA9217 > UBA9217 > UBA9217 > GWC2-57-13. The sequence goes on from JBBIHD010000257.1 coordinate 1,478, forward strand.
TTACCAGAAGGGAAACACGGTGCGCGAGATCCGCGACAGGGTCGAGCGTGAATGGGCGGAGCTGCTGAAGCGCCCTGCACCGGTACATGAGAAATAATAATGATGAGACACGCTATCATACTAACCATGCTTGTCCTTCTGCCCATGGCGGCATTGTCGCAGGAGGCGGGCATCACGCTCCGGGAGCTGGAACAGGAGGCGCTGGAGAACAATCCGGAGATCCGGATGGCCCACGCGCAGACGGAAGGCGCCCGGGAAAAGGCAAAACTTGCCGCAGCCATGCCTGATCCCATGATCGGCGCCGCCATCAGGAACATCGGGTGGTTCAATAATATTACGGTCGGCGAAGAGATGATGAGCCAGGCCGGGATCATGCTGACCCAGGAGATCCCCTTCCCCGGCAAGCTGTCAACCATGGGCCGCGCTGCGCAGCACGAGGCCCGGCAGGAAGGGGAGCGCGAGCGCGAGATGACGCTCCGGGTGCTGAGCAGCATACGGGCCGCCTATTATGATTATTACCTTGCCTGGCGGTCGGCGGAGATCCTGGAGCAGAACAAGGAGATCATGAAGAACTTCCAGCGGATCGCCGAGACCCGCTACGCTACGGGCCAGGGCATCCAGCAGGACGTGATCCGCGCCCAGCTCGAAGTCTCCATGCTGATCGAGAAGGTCGCCATGGAGGAGCAGAAAAAGGAATCGCAGCGCGCCATGCTGAACAGCCTGGTCGGCCGCGACCCGGCCGCTCCCCTGGGCAGGCCCGCGGACAGGCCCGCAGCCAGGTTCGGCCGCGACTATGCGGAACTTGCCGGGCAGGCGCGGGAGCACTCCCCCCTGGTCCGCGCGAAGGAGCAGATGGTCCGGCAGGGAGAAGAGGAGCTGTCGCTCAGCCGCAGGGAGTTCCTGCCGGACATGGTTTTTTCAGCGGGCTGGTTCGACCGGGGGGACATGGAGGACATGTGGGAAGCGAGCATCATGTTCAAGGTGCCGCTGTATTTCTGGAACAAGTCAACGGGCGTGAAAGCTGCCAAGGCCGGGCTCCGGGCGGCACAGCATGACCACGAGGCATCGAAGCTCATGGTCGCCGCGAAGATGAAGGACCTGCATACCATGGCAGCCACGTCGGAGCGCCTGCTGCGGCTCTATGAGACCGCCATCCTTCCCCAGGCGCGGCTCGCGATCCAGTCGGCCACGTCCAGCTACCAGGTGGGGAAGGTTGACTTTCTGGCGCTGCTCGAGAGCCAGACGCTTCTGCTCCGGTACCAGATCGCCTATGAGCAGGAACTGGCGAACCTGAACAAAACGGCCTCGATGATCAGCGAGATCGCGGGGCAGGAAGGGAACGAGAGCAATGAGAACTAGCTTTGCCATACTATCGTTCGCGAAGATCACAGTGGCCCTGTTCCTGGTCCTTGCCGCGCCCAGGGCCTTCGGCCAGGACAGCGCCGGGCATGAGGGTCATGCTGCCCCGCCGCCCGCGAAGGCGGCGCCCGACGTGCCAGGAACGGCAGGCGCCGGGACCGCGAAACCCAAGGAGCCCGCACCCGTGACGATCCGGTTCTCGCCGGAGAAGCGCCAGCTTATCGGCGTGCGCACCGCTGCCGCTGCCGTCCGTTCCATGAACCGGACGATCAGGACCGTGGGCAAGGTGGACGTGGATGAGACGCGGCTTGCCTATGTGAACACCAAGGTTGCCGGCTGGGTGACGAAGCTCTTCGTGGACTACACGGGCAAGGCCGTGGCAAAGGGCCAGCCCCTGCTCTCCCTTTACAGCCCTGACCTGGTCACGGCCCAGGAGGAGTACCTGCTGGCGCTGCGGTCCCGCCGGGCTGAGACGGGCCCCGCGGGGTTCAAGGAAGTGGTTGAAGCGCAGGACTCGCTGCTCGAGTCCGCCCGACGGCGGCTGCAGCTCTGGGACATCACAGCCGCGCAGATCGAGGAGCTCGAACGCACCGGCACGCCGCGCACGGAAATGACCGTCTTTGCGCCCTTTGACGGCATCGTGCTCGAGAAAATGGTGCTGGACGGCGCCTACATCATGCCGGGCATGAACCTCTATAAGATCGTGGACCTGTCGCGCGTCTGGATCCTGGCCGACATCTACGAGTACGAACTGCCCTTCATCACGATCGGACAGAAGGCGCGGGTCACGACACCCTATCTCAGCGGCAGGAACTTTGTCGCCACGGTCAGCTACGTCTATCCCACCCTGGACCCCATGACCCGGACCGTGAAGGTGCGGCTCGAAGTGGACAATCCCGGCCTGATGCTCAAGACCGAGATGTTCACGAACGTGGAGATCGCCTCTTCCCAGGGCAGGAAACTGACCGTGCCTGCCGAGGCCGTGCTTGACTCAGGCCTCAGGAAGGTGCTGTACGTGGAGAAGGAGCCGGGCGTCTATGAGCTGCGGGAGGTCCGGACGGGCGTGCGCGCCGGCGACCTCATTGAGATCCTGCGGGGCGTGAAGGCAGGGGAAAAGGTCGTCACCTCCGGGAACT
>JBBIHD010000258.1:0-3962 GCA_037447195.1 Nitrospirota bacterium
GTCAAGGCCTCGGCCGGCGGCGGCGGCAAGGGCAGGCGTGTCGTTCAGGAAGAGGCTGATTTTGCCTCGGCCTTTGTGATGGCCCAGTCGGAAGCGCTTGCGGCTTTCGGAAACGCCGATGTCTACGTGGAAAAATACATTTCCCAGCCCCGGCATATCGAGATACAGCTTCTTGCCGACGAGAAGGGCCATGCCGTATCGCTGGGCGAACGGGAGTGCTCCATCCAGCGGCGGCACCAGAAGCTCGTTGAAGAAGCGCCGTCGCCCACCGTCGATGCGGCGCTCAGGAAGCGCATGGGAGAAATGGGCATTGCTATCGCGAAGGCGGTGCGCTACCGGAATGCCGGGACCATTGAGTTCCTGATGGACGAACACAGGAATTTCTATTTTATGGAAATGAACACCCGGGTCCAGGTGGAGCACCCGGTCACGGAGCTTGTTACGGGCGTGGATATCGTGAAGGAGCAGATCCGCATTGCGGCGGGCCTGCCCCTTTCGATCACCCAGGACCAGGTGACGCTGCGCGGGCACAGCATCGAGTGCCGCATCAACGCGGAATGCCCTGAAAAATTCACCCCTTCGCCGGGGCGCATCACCACGTTCAACCCGCCGGGCGGGCCCGGCATCCGCGTGGAGACGGCGGCCTATACACAGTACGTGATCCCGCCCTATTATGATTCGATGATCGCCAAGCTGATCGTGTATGCAGACACGCGCGCCGAGGCGATAGCCCGCATGCTGCGGGCCCTTGATGAGTTCATCATCGAGGGGGTAAAGACCACGATCCCGCTGCACAAGAAGATCCTGTCTGATCCTGATTTTCAGAGCGGCAACATATCGACGAAGTTCATGGAGCGGTATTATAGCCCCGCACCGAGTGCGTAGCATACAGGGCGTCTGCCTGATCCTTGACCAGGATTCGCTGCGGACAGACGCCGACGAAGCACTGGTGCAGGCGCTGGACGCGGGGGTGCGTTTTTTTCAATACCGCGCCAAAAGCAGCTCCAGAAAAGCCCTTTACAGCACAGCAGCGAGGCTTGCCGCCATTGCACGGAAGGCGGGGGCCCTGTTTATCGTGAACGATCATGTCGATATTGCCCTTGCAGCGGGAGCCCATGGAGTCCATCTCGGCCAGGACGACCTGCCCGTCCACGCGGCGCGAAAAATTGCCGGCGCTGAACTGCTGATCGGCATCTCGACGCATGACAGGGACCAGGCAATGGCCGCGCAGAGTGCAGGCGCCGATTATATCGGCTTCGGACCGGTCTTTCCGTCCACGACCAAGGATGCCGGCAGGGCAAAAGGGTTGGACGAGTTGGGAAGTATCTGCGCTTCCCTTTCTCTTCCGGTCTTTGCCATCGGCGGCATCAACCACGACAACGCAGTTGATACGATACGCGCAGGTGCATCGGGGATCGCGGTGATCTCCGCTGTCCTTTCCGCGCCGGACCTGCCTGGTGCGGCGGCAAGGATGGTCAAGATAGCGGATGCAGCCCGTTCCTGATCTTTCAGCCTGAAAACGGCCGTTGGGACACGGAAAATGCGGATAAACCCTGAGAAGGCAAATACTTTTGTTCTGAAAAGCTTTTCACCTTGCAGGTGAGTTCTTTTTCAAGTATTGACCGTAGGTTTCTCTTGACTTTATCCGATGTTCCTGATTTTATCCGCGTCCAAATGCTTTTTTCAGGTTCAGAGGAGAATATCATGAAAAAAATAGTGCTTTCCCTGCTGATGCTGTCCCTTATTGTCGCCATGAGCGGCTGCTCCAAAGAGGACGTTGAGGTCATCAAGATCGGCGCCGTCGGTCCCATGACCGGCGATCAGAGCAAAATGGGGACGGACCTGAAGAACTCCGTAGAGCTGGCCGTAGCCGAATGGAACGAAAAGGGCGGGGTGCTGGGCAAAAAGATCGTGCTGGTCGCCGGCGACGACCAGGCGGACCCGAAGCAGGCCGTATCCATAGCGAATAAATTCATCAATCAGAAGGTCGCTGGCGTTGTAGGCCATTGGAACTCAAGCTGCTCGATCCCGGCGTCGAAATTTTACGATGACGCGAATATCGTGATGATCTCCCCGGCGACGACGAATCCGAAGCTGACCCTCCAGGGCTTCAGCAGGATATTCCGCGTCTGCGGCACCGATGACCAGCAGGGGCGCATTGCAGCCGAGTTCGTTGTGAAGAAACTGCGTCCATCCCGCATAGCGGTCATTCACGACAAGACCGCTTACGGCCAGGGACTGGCCGAGTATTTTAAAAAGGCGCTGGGTGACAAGGCCAGGATCGTATATCACGACGGCATCGTTATCCGGGACGCCGACTATAAGGCCGTGCTCACGGCGATCAAGGACGCACGGCCCGATGCGTATTTCTTTGGCGGCATCTATCCGGAAGCAGGACGGCTCGTCAGGCAGGCCAGGGAGATCGGTCTTGCTGCTCCCATGATCACCGGTGACGGAGTCTATGATCCGACATTCATTGACATTGCCGGAAAGGCCGCAGAGGGAACATACGTCACCTTCGGCAGGGACCCCTCAGGGCTCCCTACGGCCCAGTCGTTCATCTCAAAATATACGGCCCGCTACGGCAAGCCGGGTCCCTATTCGCTCTATGCCTATGATGCTGCGAACATCATTCTGAGCGCCATAGAAAAGACGGGCACTAGGGACGGCGCGAAACTGGCCGCCTATATCTCAAAGACCACCTTCAAGGGCGGCTTCGGCGATATTGCCTTTGACCGGATCGGTGATGTGAAAAAGGCGCCTTTTGTGGTCTGGGAGGTCAGGGGCGGTAAGTTCCAGCAGGTCCCGTAAGGTCCGGCTATGTTCACACAGCAGCTCATAAACGGACTGGCCCTGGGAGCCGTGTATGCCCTGATCGCACTGGGGTATACCATGGTCTACGGCATCCTGCAGCTCATAAACTTCGCCCACGGTGAAGTATATATGCTCGGCGCCTATCTGGGCATCATCGTGCTCGGCATTTTGACCGCTCTGGGCCTGCCGGCCTATAGCCTGCCGCTGACCATATTCATAACCCTTGGCCTCTCAATGCTCTTCTGCGCGGCCTACGGAGCAACGATAGAGCGTATTGCCTATCGGCCGCTCCGCAGCGCCTCTCGGCTGGCGCCGCTCATCAGCGCTGTGGGAATGTCCATCATTCTCCAGAATATCGTGATGCTCCTGCAGGGGAAGGAGTACAAATATCTCCCTCCCGTCATTTCCTTCGAAGGCTATGCGCTGTTCGGAGCGCGTATATCGCCCGTCGAGATATTTATCCTCGGATCTTCGATCCTGCTGATGCTGGCGCTCCAGCTCTTTATTGTGCGGACAAAGATGGGCAAGGCCATGCGCGCGACGGCCCAGGACCGGATCATGGCCGGCCTGGCCGGGATCAATATCAATCAGGTGATCAGCGTCACCTTCATTATCGGCTCTGCCCTGGCTGCTGTGGCCGGCATCATGGTGATGCTGTCATACGGCGTTGTACACTTCTTCATGGGGTATACAGCCGGGCTGAAGGCCTTTACCGCCGCCGTACTCGGCGGAATCGGAAGCATCCCCGGCGCCATGCTCGGCGGCTTCATGCTCGGCATCATCGAAAACTTCGGTGCAAGTTATATATCGAGCGTATATAAGGATGCCTTTGCCTTCGTCGTGCTGATCCTGACCCTCATCATCAGGCCTTCCGGCCTCATCGGCCCCCGGGAATTGGACAAGGTCTGATCCATGGATACGATTTTCTCGAAGATTCTCTTGACAGGGCAGGGGGTGAACGGTTAAACTACGCCCGTTCCGCACAGCACATTCCCTTCTCAAGCCGGCGTAGCTCAGTGGTAGAGCAGCTGATTCGTAATCAGCAGGTCGTCAGTTCAATCCTGACCGCCGGCTCCATGGTATCGAAGCAAGCCCATCACCAGGTTTTATTGCCATGCCGTCAGCGGCCTCGCACAGGAAGCGATGGT
>JBBIHD010000259.1:0-2032 GCA_037447195.1 Nitrospirota bacterium
GTTGGGAGTGCTTGTAAGAACCTGCGCCGGCTCATCGTAGCTCGTGCTGGCGCCGCAGCCGGCTTGCAGCACGGCGAATGCCGCAAGCAGTGCAATGGATAGTACCCGTAACACCTTGTTACCTTGGAGATAATCCTTCATTCCACCCTCCTAAAATGTGATTTTATGCTTCATGTTTACGCAGTTCAATCGTTCTTTTCTTGACGTCACCCCCCGTGTCGCGTAGTTTAGTGGATTTAATAGAACAGGATTTGATTCTATATCATCATTTAGTTGCATATGTCAAGTTTAGATTTTACAAAAATATGATTTTGAATTGCCGCAGGTAGGACAGTCCAGATACTGCAGGAGACAGGTTGGATTTGCCTTTAAGGAGAGCGCATCCCTCAGATTTTCCCCGCTGTCGGCATCCAGCCTGTACCTGATATTCTTTAATTATCACCCTTGCATCCAGAGGCCAGTCACGTTATAATCCCTGTCGTTGTCCGAACGCCGGGCGGAGGGGTCTTTTCCGGAGACGTTCGGGAATTACGATGAGAGAGAGGACCAACATGGAGATGAATGATCAGGCAGCCGATGACGCCACCGGGGAGGACATGCCCCAGGAGGAGAACTTTGCCGAGATGCTGGAGCAGAGTTTTAAGAAGCAGGAGCGGCTGAAGCCTGGCCAGATGGTCGAGGCGGAGATCGTCTCGATCTCTGCCGACTGGGCCTTCCTGGACCTGGGCGGCAAAGGCGAAGGCTACCTGGACCGAAAGGAGCTGCTTGGCCCTGACGGCGAGATGACCAAAAAAGCCGGCGACCGCGTCAAGGCGTTCTTTGTTTCCTCCAAGGAAGAGGGAATGCGCTTCACCACGAAGGTTGCCGCCGGCTCCGGAGCCAATGCGCAGTTGGAGGAAGCATGGCAGGGCGGCATCCCGGTGGAAGGCATGGTGGTGAAGGAGATGAAGGGCGGCTTCGAGGTGAGGCTCGGCGGCAGCGTTCGGGCCTTCTGCCCCTTCTCCCAGACGGGCCTGCGGCGCGACGAGCCGAAGGACGGGTTCATGGGCAAGTCGATGCCCTTCCGGATCATCGAGTACGCCGAGGGCGGCAGGAACATTGTGCTGTCCCGGCGCGCCATACTGGAAGAAGAGCAGGAGAAAGCGAAACAGGCGATGCGGGGGACCCTTAAAGAGGGCATGAAGGTAAAGGGGCGGATAACATCCATCCAGAACTTCGGCGCCTTCATCGACATCGGCGGCCTGGAAGGGCTGATCCCCGCCTCGGAGGTGTCGTGGCAGCGGGGGGAGAAAGTGAGCAATGTTCTCCGCGGCGGCCAGGAGGTCGAGGTGATCGTCAAGAGCCTGGACTGGGAGCGGAACCGGATCGCCTTCAGCCTGAAGGACACGCTGCCTGATCCCTGGGACCAGCTGGCAGGCCAGTTTCCGGCCGGCTCCTTCCACTCCGGCACGGTGGCCCGGCTGGCCGCCTTCGGCGCCTTCGTCACCCTGGCGCCGGGCGTGGACGGACTGCTGCATATATCCAAGCTGGGCGGCGGCAAGCGGATCAGCCATCCCCGGGAAGTGGTGAAGGAAGGCCAGCAGGTCGAGGTGAAGGTGGAGTCCCTGGACCGGGAGAACCGGAAGCTTTCGCTTTCGCTGGCCGAGGTGAGCCGCGCAGAGGAAGAGGCGGCCGCGGACATCAAGAGCTACCAGCAAACATCCGATGCAGAGACCCAGGACATGGGTTCGCTGGGGGACATGCTGAAGAAGAAGATGGACGAAAAGGGAAAGGAGTAATCACCTTTCCCGAGGCTGAACAAAAACCGGAATTTCGCGCAACGACGCCAGGAGATGCCTTTTAAGCCGGGTACAGGGTCAAGGGTCAAGGGTCCAGGGTCCAGGGTCAAGGATGATGTTGAAGTCTGAACGTTGAACGCTCTACGTCTCCCGGTCGTTCTGTCGCCACAAAGCAGATCATGACAGGGACAGTTCCCCTAAAACCAATGGGGGCTGTCCCTTTTTCTTTTCATGCCGGCTTCTTGCCCGTCTGG
>JBBIHD010000259.1:2042-3954 GCA_037447195.1 Nitrospirota bacterium
CGGATGATGCTGGCCGCTGTCTCCTCGATGGCCCTGTTCGAGATGTCCATGACCCGCCAGCGCGGATGCTGTTCGTAGAAGGAGCGGCACCAGTCTATCTCGTCGGTCACTTTCACCGGGTCCGCTTCCGGGACATTTCGGGGAAATGAAGAGGAAACCCGGGGCGCATCGGACGGGATGTCACATACCCGGGCTATTTTTCGGTTTCTTCACTTTTCTTGTTCCTTCATACAGCTCATATTCCAGCAGCCTGCATTCAATGCCGCTGTTGAAGAAGGGAATGGTCCGCGCGGGCTTGAGCCCCACCTTTTTCCCGAGTCCTGCGTGGCCGGTGAACACATATCCGCGAAAGCCCCGGCACTTCTGCTTCAGAAAGTCTCCAATGCCCCTGTACACTGCTTCGAGCTTCTGCACCTCACCCATCCGCTCGCCATACTCGGGGTTCATCACGACGACGCCCCCGCCTTCGGGTATGACTGTTTCCGTGTAATCGCAGACGCTGAAGTCGATGAGGTGCTCGACGCCTGCCGTGGCCGCGTTCTTTTTCGCGGCATCAACGGCCCGGGGGTCCCGGTCCGATGCGATGATCTTCGCCTGCAGGTCTTTCCTCGCCTTTTTGCGCGCCTCTTCGCGCAGGGCCTGCCAGCGGTCAGCGTCATATCCCGGAACATGCATGAACCCGAAGTTGCTCCTGAGCAGGCCCGTCGCCCGGCCCAGGCCGATGAGGGCCGCCTCGATGGCCAGGGTGCCGCTGCCGCACATGGGGTTGATGAAATTTCCGGCGCCTTCCCAGCCCGTGGCCAGCACCACGGCAGCGGCGAGCGTCTCCTGCATGGGCGCGGTCAAGGGGATCTTCCGGTATCCCCGGCGGGACAGGGGTTCGCCGGACGTATCGAGATAGACAGAACAGCGGTCGTCCTTCCAGTAGAGATGGACCACGGAGCGGTCCCGCTCCGGGCCTGAGTCAGGCCGCCTTCCCTCTTTGTCCTTGATGCGGTCAACGATGGCGTCCTTGCACTTGAGGCTCGCGAAGCGGGAATCCCGGATGCCCGGCGTTTCAACGCTGGACGTGACGCAGACGTAGCCGTCTGCCGGGACCTGTTCTTCCCAGGGCATCGCCCTGACGGCACGGTAGAGGCCGTCGGCATCTGCGGCAGTGAAATCCTTCAGCAGCACCAGTACGCGGTGTCCTGTCCGGATGAAGAGGTTCAGCCTGAAGGTGTCCTCGAAGGTTCCCTCGGTCCCGACGCCGGCAGCCAGCTCAGAAAGCACGGGAAAGCCCAGGTCTTCAAGCTCTTTCTTCAGGAAGGGAGGCACACCCTTGGGGCAGGTGATCAGTATCTGGCGTTTCTGTGTTCTAGTTGATATCACGTCGTTCCCGCTTCGCCATAATAGTTGCCTTCTCATCTCCCCGTCGCCGCGTCTCCCGCACTCCACCCGTCTTGCTCATTCCGGTTCGATCGTGGCCGTGAGCGAGAAGGCCTGCAGCTGGTCGCGATGCAGCTCCGCCTGTTCCAGCGGCTCGATAGTGCAGAGGGCCAGGCCCTCGTTGTGCGCCTCCAGCATGATCCGTTCGCATTCCTGCACGGGGAACTTGAAGACGCGCATCAGGGCCTTCACCACGTGCTCCGGCGTGTTCACGTCGTCATTATGCAGCAGCACGCGGTACCGGGGGATCAGGTCAGCGCCGCGCATCGCCGCCGGCTCGGTCTTTGTCAGGGGAATGTTCGGCATAGCTTTCGTCCGGTCAGGAGGATTATCGTAGCAAAGCACAGCGCGGCCTCCGGCCGCAACCAAAACACCATAAAGAAGTTTTGCCGCAAGGATGCGCAAAAGACGCAAAAACACAAAAGCTTTGGGTTTTTATTCTGCGCTTCCTGCGCCTTTTTGCGGCTAAAATTGCTTTTCAAAC
>JBBIHD010000260.1:0-3914 GCA_037447195.1 Nitrospirota bacterium
GCTTTTGGCGATAATGTGCCTGCCGATATCGAACATAGCTTCCAGGCAGCGGCGCAGGTAACTTTCCGCTGCTGCCGGCGTATCGCCGGTCAGAAATCGCTCCTCCGGGAGCGAAGCCATAGTTTTGAGCTTGCCGATCGACTTTGCCATGAATCCCAGCCGGTCCTCAAGCAGCTTTATATTCAAATTCGAAATAACCATCTTTCACTGCCCCGAAGAAATCCCTCTCATTCCTCTTGAAAATCTGGAGTTCATCAGCGGCGAACTTCATGACGCGTTCTTCATATTCGTCCCGGAGCATCTCGTCAATCGAATACACATTGCTCCCCATCACTGCTTCAAGCTGGAGCAGATGGTCAACCTCATGGAGGAAGAGCAGGTCGACTTTGCAGGGAGCCATAAGGTCCTGAAGATCGAGGCTGAGCCGTGCGTACGTGTCCAGGGAGTTTTGCGGCGGTTTCTTGAACAGCACTGCAATATCGATGTCGGATTCCGGGTCGAGCGAGGAGACCTGCCCGGTTTCAAGCAGGGACTTCCCTGCATCCATCTGTGACCCGAATAGGTAGCAGAGTGCGATATGATAGTGCTCGCAGAGCGCGGTGATCCGTTTCATGTCCTGAGTATACCGGGACTTTCCCGCGGCGTCAATATTGAAGTCCCGAGTTCTACGGCATGACCTCCGTACCCACGCCTTCTTTGGTGAATATCTCGAGCAGCAGGGCGTGAGGGATCCGGCCGTCGATGATATGCACCTTGGCGCAGCCGGCGTCAAGGGCCTGAAAGCACGACTTGGTCTTGGGGATCATGCCGCCGGCAATGACTCCCTTGTCGATCATCTCCTCGACCTTCTTCTTGTTCAGCGTGGGGATGAGGTTCTTGTCCTTGTCCAGGATGCCTGCCTGGTCGGTCAGCAGTATCAGCTTCTCGGCCTTAAGCGCCCCTGCCACGGCGCCGGCAACGAGGTCGGCGTTGATGTTGAAGGTCTCGCCGTCAGGTCCCGCTCCCACGGGCGCGATCACAGGGATGAAGCCGCTCTGCTCCAGGGCCACCAGGGCCTCAGGCCGCACCTCAGTCACCTCGCCCACCAGTCCGATGTCGATGATCTCGGTGGTGCCCGTCTCGTCGGACTGCTTGGTCATTTTCAGCTTCCGTGCCTGGACCAGGCCGCCGTCCTTGCCGGTCAGTCCCACGGCCCTGCCGCCGGCCCGGTTGATGAGATGCACGATCTCCTTGTTCACCTTGCCGCCCAGCACCATCTCCACGATGTCCATGGTCTCTTCATCGGTCACTCGCTGGCCCGACACAAAGGCGGGCTTTTTACCCATCCGCTCCATGGTCTTCCCGATCTGCGGGCCGCCTCCGTGCACGATCACGGGGTTGATGCCGATGTAGCGCAAAAGCACCACGTCCAGCGCGAAGCCCTGCTTCAAGGCCTCGTCGATCATGGCATTGCCGCCGTACTTGATCACGAAGGTCTTGCCCCGGAAGGTCTGGATGTAGGGAAGGGCCTCTATTAATGTTTTTGCTTTCTCTATAAGCTTTTTCATGTACTTCTCTCCGATGGCTATTACCCGAAACGCTGAGAATAGAAGTTCAAAGGTAAAAGCCCAAATTTCAAATCACTATCAAAGTAGAATTGTTTTCCGGGGATATTTGTGCTTGCCGTTTCATTTGAACTTTGACCTTTGACATTTACTATTTATAGAATGTAGCGACTCAGGTCCTCGCTCTTCGCAATGTCCGCCAGCCGCTCGCGCACATAGGCGGCGTTCACTATGACCTTGGAGCCTTTTTTCTCAGGAGCATCAAAGGATATTTCGTCCAGCAGCCGCTCCAGGATGGTGTGCAGCCGCCGGGCGCCGATATTCTCGGTCCGCTCGTTCACCAGCACGGCCATGTTCGCGATCTCATCGATGCCGTCCTTGGTGAAGTTGAGGTCCACACCTTCCGTCTCCAGCAGAGCCCGGTGCTGCTTGATCAGGGCGTTCTGCGGCTCCGTCAGGATGCGCAGGAACTCGTCCCTGCCCAGTGCCTCGAGCTCGACGCGGATCGGGAAGCGGCCCTGCAGCTCGGGGATCAGGTCCGAGGGCTTGGCCACATGGAACGCTCCTGCTGCAATGAACAACACGTGGTCCGTCTTTACCGGCCCGTATTTGGTCGTCACCGTGGAGCCTTCGACGATAGGCAGCAGGTCTCGCTGCACGCCCTGGCGGGAAACTTCGGGCCCGTGCGATTCCTTGCCCGCGATCTTGTCGATCTCGTCAAGGAACACGAAGCCTGACTGCTCCACGCGCTGCAGCGCCTGGCGGACGACCTTGTCCATGTCGATGAGGCGCGTGGCCTCTTCCTGGACCAGGAACCGGAGCGCCTCAGGCACTTTGAGCTTCCGCTTCTTCGTCTTCTCGGGCAGCAGGCCGCCGAGCATCTCCTTCAGGTTCATCTCGATCTCTTCGAGACCCACGTTCGAGACGATGCCGAAGGGCATGACCTTTTCCTTGGCATCCACCTCCACGGTGCGGTCGTCGAGCTTGCCCTGCCGGAGCTGCTGGCGGAGTTTTTCCCGCGTGTTCTTATGCTGCTCCTGCTGTTCAGCCGTGGAGACGCCCGTGTCGGCTGCCACGCGGACGGGCGGCAGCAGGGAGTCGAGCAGCCGTTCCTCGGCCAGGGCAGCGGCCTTTTCCTGCACCTTTTCGGACATCTCGTTCTTGACCATGTTCACGCCGATCTCGGTCAGGTCGCGGATGATGGACTCCACGTCGCGGCCCACGTATCCGACTTCGGTGAACTTGGATGCCTCGATCTTCAGGAAAGGGGCCTGTACGAGCTTCGCGAGCCGCCGGGCGATCTCCGTCTTGCCGACGCCGGTAGGGCCGATCATGATGATGTTCTTCGGCAGCACTTCGTCGCGCAGGTCTTCGGACAGGCGCTGCCTGCGCCAGCGGTTCCGGAGCGCAATGGCAACGGCGCGCTTTGCCTTGTGCTGTCCGATGACGTATTTATCGAGCTCCTCGACGACCTGCCGGGGAGTGAGGGAATCAGCTTCTTTCAAGAGGACCTCCGAGAGGAGCAGTAGTCAGAATACAGAATACAGCAGACAGTAGACGGAATACAGAATACAGTAAACAGCAGCCAGTAGGCAGGGAATGCGCTTAACGTGCATGTTGCTTATGCAAGCTGTTCGCTGCTTTCGATCTGTTTGTTCCTGTATGCTGCCTACTGTATACGGTCTGCTTTTACAGCTCTTCGATCGCTATTTCCCTGTTCGTATAAATGCAGATGTCCGCGGCGATCTTCATGGATTCTTCGACGAGGGCGCGCGCGTCCAGTTCCGTGTGGCTCGTAAGCGCCCTGCAGGCGGCCAGCGCATAGGGCCCCCCTGAGCCGATGGCCGCGATGCCGTCGGATGGCTCGATCACGTCGCCGTTGCCCGAGAGGATGAACGACCGCTCGTTGTCCGCAACGATCATGAGCGCTTCGAGCCGCCGCAGCACCCGGTCCGTGCGCCAGTCCTTGGCGAGCTCCACGGCGGCCCGCGTCAGGTTGCCCCGGTACTGTTCAAGCTTGGCCTCGAACTTCTCGAAGAGCGTGAATGCGTCGGCAGTGGCGCCGGCGAACCCGGCGAGCACCTTGTCATTGTACATCTTGCGGACCTTCCGGGCGTTGTGTTTCATCACCGTCGACCCGACCGTGACCTGGCCGTCGCCGGCAATGGCCGTCTTTCCGTTCCGGCGCACCGCGAGGATCGTGGTGCCGTGCAGGGGCTGCATTTCAGACATGGCGCCTCCGGTTATTCATGGCGGATAATCCTGAAAAAAGCATTTGGACGCGGATAAAATCAGGAACGTCCGATAAAGTCCAAAGAAACCTACGGTCAATACTTGAAAAAGAACTCACCTGCAAGGTGAAAAGCTTTT
>JBBIHD010000261.1:0-3596 GCA_037447195.1 Nitrospirota bacterium
GGCTCAAGGAGCCGGACTATGCGGCGGGCTCCCGGGACGGCGTGCCGGGCACGCCCGTGCTGGACCATAATAATCCCGATGCGGCCCTTCGCACGGTCCCGGTCATGGGCCTGCGGATCATGAGCGGTCTTTCCTACGCTGGCGAAGGCGCATGGAAAGGCGGCAGGATCTACGACCCCAAGAACGGCAAGACCTACAGCAGCAAGATCACCCTCATCTCATCGGACCGCCTCGACCTCCGGGGCTACATCGGCATCTCGCTGCTCGGCAGGACAGCCGCATGGGAGCGCGTGAAATGATTTGAGAAAGCGACCTATTAGAGAAGGAATGTCTGCCGCAAAAAAGCGCAAGAGACGCAAATAGTACAGGGATTTTTTGTGCAATGTGAGCCTCCTTGCGGCAAATTGGTTCTTAATGATTCGGGGCTTCGTTGTGGATTTGATTTCGTCATCGTCCTGCTTGCGGGGCTTGGCCGGACCAGGAATGTGAAAAGAATATATGCCGTCTGGCGAGAGGAGGAAGGAGCAGACATGGAATGGACACAGGACCTTGCAACGGGCATCCAGGCCGTTGATGAGCAGCATCGGGAGCTGTTCCGGAGGATCAATGCGCTTGTTGCGGCCATCAAGCAGGCGAGATGCAAGGATGAGATAGACGCCACGATCCGTTTTCTCGAGGACTATTCGCGAACGCACTTCGCCGACGAAGAGCGCGCGATGAAGGAATCATCGTACAGCGGCCTGGCAGAGCATCAGAAGCAGCACGCCGCCTATCTGGCCAATCTCGCCGAGATCCAGCAGGAGGCGGCCGCGCCGCGGGTGCGGGGCGTGTCCTATGATCTGTCCGTCACCACCAACCAGATCGTGGTTGACTGGATCGTGGACCATATCATGAAGGTTGACCGGAAGTTCGGCGATTTCCTGCAGGGCCGACGGACCTGAGGGGGCGGGCCCTGCCCTGTTGTTGACAAGAGGCAGCCGGATGGATAGAATTGAGAGGTGCATGCGGTCCGGGCAGGCGTTTTCAGCCTGACGCGGTCCGCCGGGGAGAAGATATTGTGGAAGAGGATATTGCAGAAAGAACACACCTGGTAGGCAAGGCCCTGCTGCTGCTGTATGCGGCCATTGCCGTGAACATTGCGGCAGCGACCGGCGCCGCGGTCCTGAGCGTTCAGACGGGCTCTGTCGCGCTTGTCGCCTTTGCCCTCGTCCTGTTCGTTGATGCCGCTCCCCAGGCGCTGCTGGCACTGCGGTTCCGCGAGGAGCAGAGCGGCCGCAGCGCGGAAGATGCGCATTCCGTTGTGGAGCGCAATCTGTTCTTCGGCCTGGGCGTCATGTTCTTTCTCGTGGCGCTGTATATCGTGAGCGATGCCGGGTCGCGACTTTTCTACCATGAACGGCCGATTAGCGTCACGGAATCGGCCGCCCTTGCCGGCGGAGCGCTGGCAGTGCTGGTCGTCCTCGCCGTCGTGAAGCATCGCAGCGCCCGCGAACTGGAAAGTGAACTGATGCGCGCCAGGGCCTCTGAAACGGCAGCTACCGCCGTTCTTGCCGGTCTGCTGGTCCTTGGCGCTGCCGCGCGCATGCTCTTCGAATGGTGGTGGGCCGATCCTGTGTCGGCCCTGCTGATGGCCCCCTGCATCCTGAAGCGCGGGTGGAAGGCGATGGAGGAAAGCAAGGCGGGCCAGCCGGTCAGCACCCGATCGGCCAGGGCAGACGTATAGTAGGGACCGGCGGACAGGGCAACACGGCAAGGAGCAGATCCTATGGGCGCCATGTGCTGGGACGCAAATCCGAAGTGTTTTGTGAAGGGCCAGAAGCGGGGAGAGACGCCCTGTCCGGCCTATAACGAGAACAAGGGCTGCTGGCAGGTGGACTGGAGCTTCATCATCACCTCCCTTCCTGACGAAGAGCGCGCCCGCTGGAAAAAGATCATGAAGGAACAGTGCCCGGCCTGTCCGGTCTACGCGGAGCATAAGGACGAACTCACCATGACGATCCATATGGTGCTTGCCTTATAAACCCCCGGTGTTGTCGCACGATGAACTAAGGAGTCAAATCTTACTAAAAAACGGAACGAATATTTGCCGCAAAAAAGCGCAGAAAGCTCACATAGGTCATAATTTTCTTTGTGCATTTTGAGCCTCTTTGCGGCTAATCAGTTTCAATTCTTCGTGCCTTCCTCCGTCTCCGTCCCGCATCAATAAGATGTATGATACGGAGCGGGGGTGGTGGATTTTGTTCCGGTTTGTCTGAATTGGGAAGGAGCAACAGAATGAGCACGGGTGGAGGGATCGGCGGGGCTGTCACCGAGGCGCTGGCGCTTGAAAAAGGACTGCGTGAGTTCTATGCTTTTGTTGCATCGCGGGCAAAGGGGACCGTGGCAAAGGAGATGTTCGAGGCCCTTCGCGACATGGAGGACCGCCACCTGCGCTACCTGGATTTTCTGTACCGCGCCGCATCGGAAGGCCGCGAACTGATGGGCTACCGGGATTTCAGCAGCAAGATAGCCGCCACGCACGTGGAATCGAGCGTCAAGGTGCCGCCAGGGCCGAAGCTCTTCGATGAGAAGGCCCTGAAATCGAACCGCGACGCCGTTGCCCATGCCCATACGCTCGAAGCCAGGGCCCAGGACCTCTATCGCAGGCTGGCCGAGAAGTCGGCTGATGCCGGCGAAAAGGCCATTTTCGAGGAGATGGTCTCCCAGGAAACAAGGCATAGCGATTATCTGAAGGACCTGGAAAAGGCCCTTTGATATATCTGCTGCGCCGCCCGCCGCATCACCCGCATTCAGCTCCTGGCTGACAAGCAAAACCTTCCCGCCCTCGGCTTCTACAGCCGCAAAGGCTGGCAGACAACCAGCCTCGTTATACTTCGAAGCACCATTCCATGAAGCGACCAACATAGCATCACGAATCTGCTGCGGGACGCATCCGGCTTGCTTCTTCTTGCCTTTTCCCTTATTTTATAGTATGTTCAAAGCATCTGAAGGCTTCGCGTAATGTTTCACTGTCCGTGTCCTTTCAAAGCTGGAGGTGGCTGCAATGACTGTTAAGGATATGATAAAACGGGAAGTCGACAAACTGCCGGAGAGCGTATTGGAAGAAGTTCTCGATTTTATCCAGTTTCTCGAGCTTAAGAAAGAGAAGCGTGATCTGATCATCGCTTCTGAGAGAATATCGGAGCGTTCCTTCGACAAGATATGGGACAACGAGGAGGACGCGGCCTATGACGCCCTATAAGCGGGGTGATGTGGTCCTTGTTCCTTTTCCCTTCTCCAACCAAATGGCTGCAAAAAAAGGCCGGCAGTTGTCATCAGTTCCTCGTTGTACAATGAATCATCTCTCGATATTGTTATTCTTGCCGTAACAAGCAAAGTGGGCAAGTCTCTGGGCATCGGAGAATGGCTCGTGCAGGACTGGAAGGCCGCCGGCCTGTTAAAGCCGTCTGCAATCAAGTCCGCCCTCTCGACAATCGAGCAGGCATTGGTCCTGAAGAAATTGGGAGCGCTTTCCCCAAAGGACATGGAGTCGCTCAAAGAGTCGCTCAGAGATCTCTTTGACTTGAAATAATCCTGCCCCTCTCATCGCGTTGCGC
>JBBIHD010000261.1:3633-3899 GCA_037447195.1 Nitrospirota bacterium
AATATTGACCGGCCATATAATCTATGATAGAGTTAGCAATCCGAAAACATATGGAAATCGTTTCAGGAAAAGGGGGGGGTATGGTTGGTTTTGAACCGGGAAGTATGGGCGAATCAGACCTGCTTTATGAGTCATTTTATTATGTGATGCTGGAAAGCATTGGTGCCGTGTTAGCTATAACCGCTTTCATCTTCATTATGTCAGCAAGCATTAAGCTGAATCGTGGCAATGATATCCCCGGCGCTAAATTGATATTCTTTTCATTA
>JBBIHD010000262.1:0-3896 GCA_037447195.1 Nitrospirota bacterium
GAAAGATAAGATGCCCTTGTTTTTTCCGTCTTTACCGTGTTCATCCGTGTTCCAACTGCCGTTTTTAGGATAAATCAATGTGATGAGTGGGCGTACACGCCTTACATGCCTGTCCTGATGCTGCTGATCCCTCTCGCCCTTTTTGCTTTAACCTTTAAAAATCTCATTATTTCATACTGTTAGGACTGTTCGGCGCAAGTATAATTTTTTTCTGAAAGACCTTGACAAAACAGCCCGATAACTATAAAATATTGCCAGTACCAAAAAAACAAGTTGAATTCACGGACAGCACAAAACAGGGCATCAGCAAGGAAAGGAGCATAGTCATGGTGGAAGCGGAGACGGTTGAGATGGTGACATGCGAGGTGAGGAAAGCCAGACCCTTCAAACCGCAGATCGGAGATATGCTTCTTGAGCGGGAGCTGATCATCCAGCATGACCTTGATTTTGCCCTGGAGCATCAGAAGCACAGCAAAGAGTCGCTGGGCGAGATCCTGGTTCGCATGGGCGCCCTTGACCTCGCTGATCTTGAGAGGACGCTTGCAGAGCAGCAGAACGTCATTTATTTCTCCTGAGGCGGCGCCGGGAGAATAGGGAAAGAGGACGAAAATAGTTTTCCCGGCCTCTTGAAAATGCCGTACCGGGTGTTATAATATAAAAGTACTCAGAAGGTTGCATTTGGGCAAGTTGACGGTAAATGTCTGAAATATAAAGGATTTAGGTTTCAATGGGGTAGATTTTAAGGGAGGTGGTGCAGAGCGGACAAATAATGAATATGAGAGTAATGGAAAGAATTGTGAAAGATATGCTTCTAAAAGTGCAAGCTAACATCAACCTTCCGGCCCATGGCCGGGGTTATTCAGAAAGGGAGTATACAATGAAAAAGATCATGATCATAATGGTTGTTGTCCTGGTGGCTGCCCTGGCAGGCACGGCAATGGCTGCTGGTACGGCTACATTGTCAGTTAGTGCAAGCGTGGTCGGTACATGCAAATTCAGCACAAACAATGGAACAATCAGCTTTGGGGATCTAAATCCGGACACTGGCACGGATATTTCTATAACCAATACGAGCATCACTTATTGGTGTACGAAAAACGTCAACCCAGGTTTTGTGCACGACAGCACGCATAAAACTAATTGCGGCGGGAATCCTTGCATGCAGGGCGCGGGTGCAACGCCGGACTATATTCAGTATGCACTGACGTTAACGCCTGGCGGTATAGGAGCCGGACCAAGCACAATCAGGACCCTGACAGTTGATGCTACTGTATTGAAAACTGAGTATGCAAATAAGAATGAGGGTGCCTATAGCGACACAGTGACTATCACGATCACGCCGTAATTAATTATGCTGTGATGTGAACCTTTGGAGTCGCCAAGAGGCAGGCGCAGGGCAGTATGATTCACAGGGAGGGGTGAGCGGCCTCACCCCTCCTGTTCCAAGGGACAGGGGGCGTAGAAAAGAGCATGCGGGCGCCCCCGCAGTGACGGAGCACAAATGGGTATGTTCGCTTATACCACAAGGGGTTCGGGAAAAAGGCCTTCAGGCAGGCTGCTCGGCCAGATCCTGGTGGACGGAGAGTTCATCTCCCCCCGGGACCTCGAGCGGGCGCTGGATGAACAGAAGCGCTCGAACGAGCGGCTGGGCGAGGTCCTGGTCCGCATCGGCGCGCTGGACCAAAAGGACCTTGACGCGGTGCTTGCGGTCCAGTCCCAGTTCTCGAGCCGGGAAGAAGCGGTCAGCGCGGCAGCAGGCGTGCGGGAGCTTCTGGGCGAACTGCTGCTCCGGGCCAGGCTGATCACGAAGGACCAGCTCGACGGCGTGCTGGCGGAACAGCAGCGCACGGGCGAGAAGCTCGGAGCCGTGCTGGTCCGCCTGGGCCATCTGTCGGGCGACGAACTCGTCACCATGCTCGCCTTCCAGCAGCAGCAGACGGTGGCGGCGCGGCCGAACCGGCTGCGCCTGGGCGAACTGCTGGTCGCATCCCGCCAGATCACGCGGGCCCAGCTTGAAGAGGTCCTGGCCCGCCAGAAAGTTTCGAAGAAGAACATCGGCGACCTGCTGCTGGACGCGGGGTTTATACAGCGCCGGCAGCTTGAGCAGGGACTGAACCTGCAGCGCAAGCTGGTGACCGCGGCGCTGATAGCGGCGTTGTCGTTCATCGGCGGATTTGCGGCCCCGTCCGCGCAGGCCTACGAGCCCGAGTCCGGTTCCGGCAGCGCCAAGCTGACGGTCTCGGCGCGGGTGCAGGCCCGGGCGAGCCTGAAGGTGCTGGCGCAGGCGCCGCAGCTGTCCGTCACCAAAGAGGACATCCAGCGCGGGTACATCGACGTGCCCGCGGCGTCGCGCATCGAGATCAGCAGCAACAGTCCGGGCGGCTGTTTGCTGGCCTTCGAGAACACGGGGCTGCCGTTGAAGGAAGTGCATGTGATGGGCCTCGGCCAGAACGTGCAGATCTCGTCAGGCAACGGCTGGATCCCCCGGCCGGACAGGGGGCGCCTCCCGACGCAGGAGGAACTGAGCTACCGGTTCGTGCTCTCTGATAACACCCAGCCCGGCACCTACGCATGGCCCCTCGCCATGTCCGTCATGGCGCGGTAATGACCGCGGTCCTGTCCACGGACGCCCCCCCTTCGACCCGATCCCGCTGCTGCGCGCCATGTTTTCCGCGCATTCCCCGACAGAAATGCTATACTCTTGGCGTGCAGTAAATTCACGGAATGCGAGGGACTGAGCTTATGAACATGATATCGCGGACCGGCCGGTGCCTTGTCGCTGCCGCCGCCCTCTGGCTGGCGCTTCCCGCGCAGGCGTTCGGCGGCGAATGGCGCGTCAGCCCGATCAAGCTGTACTTCGGCGGCGACGTGAAGAGCGGCGTCGTGACGGTCATCAACGAAGGGGCGGACCAGATCCACCTGCAGATCAAGGCGATGGAATGGACCCAGGACGGGGAAGGCAAGGATGTATACACGGATACGAACGACATCGTGTTCTTTCCGAAGATGATGGTCCTGAAGGGCAAGGAGGAGCGGGTCCTGCGCGCGGGCGTGCGCTCCACAGGCCTTCCGAAGGAGAGGACCTACCGGCTGTTCATTGAAGAGATCCCGGAGCCGAAGGCGGGAGGCGGCGCCAACATCACGGTGGCCATCAAGTTCGGCGTTCCCCTCTTTGTGGGGCCGCTCAAGGAGGAGCAGCGCGGAGCTGTCGAGCGGGCGGCCATGGAAAAGGGCGTAGTGACCTTCCGGGTGGCCAATACCGGCACGGTGCATATGGTCCTCGATGCGGTGACGGTGGCAGGGCGCAGCCGGTCGGGAGACGAGGTGTTCACGAAAGAGCTTGGCGGCTGGTATGTTCTGCAGGGCGCTTCGCGGCGCTATTCCGTGACGATACCGCGGGAGGCCTGCAGAAAGATCGATGTCATCGAAGTGAGCGCCAGGGGAGGCGCTCGCATCCTGAAGGGCGCGCTGAATGTCCGTGAGAACATGTGTCAGCCATGACGTGTCGATGAGCGATGCGGCTGCCGGGGTCGCCTTCATGGTCCGGCCGGCGCTCGTTGTTCTCATGGCCCTTCTGTTCTCGCTGCCGGCGTCGCGGGCAGCAGCCGCTGAAGCGGTGGTTGCAGAGGTCGTCCTGAACCAGGAGCGGAAAGGCGCATTTATCGTGTATCTTGGAGGCGAGGGAGACGTTCTGGTGAGGCCCGAGGACCTGAAGAGCATGGGGTTTCAGGACCCTTCGGGCCACCGGGTGCAGGCGGGGGGGGAGGACCATCTTTCGCTCCGTTCCATGCAGAGCGTTACCTTTTCCTTCAATGAGCGGACGCTCACCCTCGAGATCACTGCGGCGTCGGACCTCCTGCCTGTGCGCAGCATCAGCTTCGCGCCGCAGCGGAACC
>JBBIHD010000263.1:0-3878 GCA_037447195.1 Nitrospirota bacterium
TCTTCGTGTCCTCTGTGCCTTTGTGTGATAAATTGACTTCTTACGAGATCATCAAGGTTGATAAAGTCGAAAAAGTCTTTTTTGGCCACATAAGTCACAAAAGGCTCAGAGAAAATCTACCGTTTTTAAATGCTTTACTTTTGTGCTTTCTGTGCATTTTGTGGCGATCTTGAGCTTTTACGACTGCATCAAGGTTCAACATTCAAAATTCAAAGGAAATTATTATTGTCATTCCCGGCCAAAGGAGTCCCCATGTCCCACCCTCATGCAGCAAAGGCGCCCCAGGGCCATCCCGGCGCTGAAGGCGCTGAAAAGAAATACCTGCCCCGGCTGATCGCCTGGGAGGTGACGCGGAGCTGCCTGCTGAACTGCGTCCACTGCCGGGCCGCGGCAAAGTACGGCCCCTATCCGGGAGAGCTCGACACGGAGGCCTGCTATCGCTTTCTTGACGACGTGAAGTCCTTCAGCGACCCTATCATCATCCTGACGGGCGGCGAGCCCATGATGCGGCCCGACATTTACGACATCGCGAAGTACGGCACGAAGCTCGGCCTGCGCATGGTCATGGCTCCCTGCGGCCTGCTCGTGACCGAGGAACTGGCGCAGAAGATCAAGGACTCGGGCATCATGCGCGTTTCGCTCTCCATCGACGGCCTGGATGCGCAGAGCCACAATGCCTTCCGGCGCGTCGAGGGCGCCTTCGAAGGCGTAATGAAGGCCATCGAGAACTTCAAGAAGGTGGGCATGGAGTTCCAGGTCAACACGACGATCACGAAGCACAACGTGAAGGACCTGCCGAAGCTGCTCGAAATGGTGATCGGACTGGGCGCCGTTGCCTACCATCCCTTCCTGCTCGTGCCCACGGGCCGCGGCAAGGAGCTGGCGGACCAGGAGATCCCGCCCGAGGAATACGAAAACACGTTGAAATGGTTCTATGAGATGAGGGACAAGGTCCCCATCCAGTTCAAGCCCACCTGCGCTCCCCACTATTACCGCATCTTCCGCCAGGGGGAGAAGGAAAAGGGCAGGACCGTGACGCCCGAGTCCCACGGCTTCGACGCCATGACCAAGGGCTGCATGGGCGGCCAGAGCTTCGCCTTTGTCTCGCACGTTGGCAAGGTCCAGATCTGCGGGTTCCTGGAAGAAGAGGCCGGCGACATCAAGAAAGAGCCCTTTTCGAAGATATGGAACAACTCGCAGCTCTTTAAAGAGATGCGCGACCTGGACCACTACCACGGCAAGTGCGGCATCTGCGAATACCGGCGGGTCTGCGGCGGCTGCCGGGCCCGGGCCTTTGCCATCTCGGGCGACTATCTCGCTGCCGAACCCTTCTGCACCTATGAGCCGGTGAAGGCGAGAAAGTAGGGACAGTCCCTTTTGGTTCCAGAGGGCCTGTCCCTGTCTAAACCTGTAATGAAACGAAGAGGGAGGAAGAACGTGAGGATGATCCGGTCGTGCATGGCGGCGATGGCGATGTTTCTGCTTGCGGGAAGCCCGGCCCTGGCCGATGACGCTCAGCGGCGGACCTACCTTGATGAGAAGTCCATGGACCTGATCCAGGAGGCGGTATTCGAGGTCGTGGTGCTGAAGCCTGCCAAGGATTCCCTGAGCTATGAGAAGCCGCTGCCCTTTGATCTGCTTCCCTACGCCGTCAGGACGGACAAATACTATTCCATCGGCACGGCATTCGCCATCGGGCCGGACCAGTTCGTGTCCGCCGCCCATGTGATGAACCTGGACGAGGAAAGCCAGTATACCGAGGTGATGCTGCGCGACACCAAGGGCGCCCTGTTCGCCATCGACAAGATCACGAAGTTCTCGGACCACCGGGATTTCGTGATCTTCTCGCTCAAGGACAAGAAGGCGGGCCGCTATTTCGAGGTGAACCGGAAGCCGAAGCTGAACCAGACCGTCTTTGCCGTGGGCAACGCCCTCGGCCAGGGCGTGGTGATCCGCGACGGGCTGTATACGTCGAACACAAAGGAAGAAGTGGACGGCGCCTGGGACTGGATGCGCTTCTCGGCGGCCGCGTCGCCGGGCAACAGCGGCGGTCCGCTCCTGGACCGCGACGGCAAGGTTGTGGGCATCGTGCTCCGGAAGTCGAGCAACGAGAATCTCAACTACGCCCTGCCCCTCGCCGAGGCCCTCGACGCGAAGGCAAACACCGCCTCGTCCTACAAGAAGGCGGCCTACCGGCTCGACATCATGGACATGACCAAGATGGGCACCTATAAGAAGGAGATCGCCCTGCCAAAGTCCTACGGCGAGCTGAAGCGGGAGCTGGTAGCCGACTTCAACAGGTTCTCGGACCGGCTGCTGAAGGACCTGCTGGCTGAATACAAGGGAGATATCTTTCCGAACGGCGACGGCTCCATCCAGATGCTGCACTCCACCTATTCCGCCGTGTTCCCGCACATGATCATGAAGGGCGAGGACGGCAACTGGGACGCCTTTTACGCCCAGGAGACGAAGCGCGCCGACCTGGGGAAGAACGGCTACCTGACCTACGGCAACATGAAGAACTCCCTGTACCTCTACATCCAGAAGCCCGACGATATTTCGCTCAAGACCTTCTATTCCGATTCAAAGCGCTTCATGGACCTTGTGCTGAAAGGGATCTATTTCAACCGGCAGGTGGCGTCCGAGAAGATCAAGATCACCTCCTTCGGCAAGGCCGTCGAGGACTACCGGCACACCGATGCCTGGGGGCGGACATGGTTCGTGCGCACCTGGCTGATGGAATATACGGACGGCAAGATCATCACTTTTTCGCTGCCCGTGCCGAACGGGTTCATCACCATCATGAAGGCGGGCCAGACCGGCACGGTCGACAGCGGCTATCTGCCGGACCTCAAGGTCTATGCCGACTTTGCCTATTTGTCCTATTACGGCACGCTGAAGCAGTGGCAGGAGTTCCTTGCCATGAAGGACGCCGTGCCTGCCGCTTTTTCCGCCATCGACCTGACCTTTTCCAAAAAGGAGCTCCAGTTCCGGTCAAAGCGGCTGTCCTTTTCCTACACGCCCGAGGTGATGAAGATCACGGAGAACAGCGACGCCAGCCTGCTGTTCAGCTATTTCCGCGACGGGAACAAGGTGGTTTGGGACGTGGCCGGCGTCACCATGGGCGAGGACAAGAACAACCGGACGGTCTTCACCGTCTACCGGAACATGAAGCCCGCGAAGGAACTGCGGGATTCCTACCGCAGCGACTGGGAGAACATCGTGGGCCGGAAGTTCCCCTACAACAGCTCGGCATACTTCAAGGAAGGACAGACTATCATCCAGACCGTCCACGCGAAGGACGGCGATCCGAAGAACATCACCGGCAAGACCTCCGTGCTCTACACCATTTCCATGAACGTCGAGGGCTCTGTTGACCAGAAGGACCTGGAGGCGCGGCTCGCGAAGATAGACGCGGCCCTGAACGTGGCCGAGTAGGGATCGTTCCCACTCTGATCGTGATTTCAGCGGCCCGGCCCTGCGCCGGGCCTTTTTATTCCTCCGGCCCGAGGCGGGGAAGGCCGGAAAACCCCTTGTCTTTGGCCCGGGCATTGTTTATAATGCACACGCTTTCGCTGTGAATACAGGCGGATACAAAAAGGGACAGGCCCCTTTGGCTTTAAGGGGCCTGTCCCTGTCATAAATAATTGCGTCTCGCAAAACGCGTACGTGTGAAGCAGCGCTCAGCGGTCAGGCATCAGGTACTGCTTACACCTGACCACTGATAGCAGGACTTCCACGAGGCGCCTTGGCGAGAGACGCTTTTATATTTTGCTTTTAGGTTCCGGCTTGTCCGGGTTAGCATTGAAAAGTGTATACGATGTCAGGAGGTTCAGGAAATGCCGATCTACGAATACGGATGCGGTGCCTGCGGCGGC
>JBBIHD010000264.1:0-3872 GCA_037447195.1 Nitrospirota bacterium
GAGGGGAATGGCGAACACGTCCTTCGACGCTTCGACGAGGAGGGCCGGAATGATGGCCAGGGTCAGGGGCATTTTGAGCGTGAATTCCGTGCCTTGCCCTTCCGCACTTTTGACCTCGATGATGCCGTTGAAATCAGAAATGACCTTTTTGACCACATCGAGGCCAACGCCCCGGCCCGATGTTTCTGAAACGCTTTCGGCAGTGCTGAAGCCGGGGTGGAACACGAGGCCGTGCAGATCTTCATCGGACAGCGACTGGTCCGTGGTTATGAGCCCCCGCTCAAGGGCCTTGCGCCGGATGCGGGACGCGCTCATTCCCGCGCCGTCGTCTCGCACGGAGATCACAATGTGGTTCGACTCCTGCTGGGCCGAGAGATGGATGCTGCCCGCGGCTGACTTCCCCGAGGAGCGTCGTACGCCAGGCGTCTCTATGCCGTGGTCGATTGAGTTGCGAATGAGGTGCAGCAGCGGCTCGCCGATGGCGTCGATCACGGTCTTGTCGATCTCCGTGTCCTCGCCCGAAAAGGACAACTCCACGTCCTTTCCTTTCTGCTTTGCCAGGTCCCGCACCATGCGTGGAAAGCGCTGGAAGGCATGGCGCACCGGCAGCATCCGCACCCGCATGATCGCTTCCTGCAGCTCCGACGCGGTCTTTTCGATCATCTGCGCCGTTGCCGGAAGTTCGCCGAAGATCTCCTCGGCCCCCACGAGATCCTCCGTGTTCTTCACTATCTGGTTCAGCTTTGTCTTGTGGATCACCAGTTCGCCTGCCAGGTTCAGGAGATGATCAAGGCGCTCGAAATCCACCTTCAGGATGCCCGACTTGGAGGCCTTGCCGTTGCCTGTTGTGCCGGCGCTTGCGTTGCGCGGCGCCGCCGGCGCGGATTGACGCGCCCGCCCGCGGCGGTCAGGCTGGTCAGCGCTTCGCCGCTCGGCAAGTGATTCGAGATAGCGTGTTTCCTGGGAAAGGTCCGGCTGGGGTTCCGTGCCGATATGCTCCACGGCAGTACGGACCGCTGTGGCGCTTTCAAAAAGGGCGTTCAGCAGGTCCGCGCTCAGCAGCTCCGGGGACTCCTGCAGCCGCTTGAACACGCCTTCGAGCTGGTGCACGAAGTGCTGCACCGTGCCGTACCCCATCATGCCTGAATTGCCCTTCAATGTATGAAGCGAGCCGAGGAGCTCTGTTACCCGCTCCTGGTCCAGTTCGGCGCCTTCGCTGAGCCCGCCTTCAAGGTCCAGCAGCGCGGCATCGAGCGCGTCGATGTGCTGACGGGCATCGTCGAGATAATCTGCCAGAAGAAACGAGGTGTCCACGTGTGTCCTCCGAGGATCACTGCAGCCTGCGGGCTGCGCAGCGCCCCGCTTCGCGCGGGGCCGCGGAATGATGCTACTTGGAAGCAGGATAGAGCTTGTCGATCAGGGAGTGGAGATCGCTCGGCTGGAAGGGCTTCTTCACGTAGCCCTTTGCGCCGAGGGCCAGGCCCTTCATCGTGTCTTCCTCTTTGCCCTCGGTGCTCACGATGACGATCGGGATATGGTTGAACGTGCCCGCCTCTTTGGCCTTCTTGATGAAATCGAGCCCGTTCATGACGGGCATGTTGATATCGAGCAGCACAAGGCTGATGTCAGGGTTCTTGGCCAGCTTGTCGAGCCCGTCCTGCCCGTTCAGCGCGTCAATGATCTCGCATTTGTACCGCATCAGGACCATCTTGTACATCTGGTGGATCAGCGCCGAATCGTCTACTACCAGCACCTTCTTGATCATTGGTTCATCCTCCTGGTGGTTCTGTCGTTCAATTTTGATAAAATCGTACAAACCCGGATTTAACCACAGAGTCACGGAGGGCACAGAACAAACCCCCAAATTTGAGAGATGTTCTTCGACCTGTCTCTGTGTCGACCTGGTGGGTTTGAACCTTTTGCGAAGTCATCAATTTTCAATTCCTGTGCGCCCAGGCAGCACGCCCATATCGCTGATCCGCCGCGTCAGTTCCTCGATGTCGATGGGCTTGTCGAAATAGAGGTTCGCGCCCCGGTCGTAGGCGTCCTGCCTGATCTCGTCGGAGCCGAAAGCGGTCATGATCACCACCCGGGTCTGGGGCCAATAGCGCTTGATATAGCTCAGCAGCTCCAGCCCTTCCACGCCCAGAATGCCCGACATCCTGATGTCCGCTACCACAAGATCGAAGGCATACCGGTTGAGCGCTTCTTCAGCGCTCTCCAGGCGGCTGGCCGTGACCACATCCACGCCTTCTGAACGCAGGGCATGGGAAAGCGTCAGCAGGATGGTCGGCTCATTGTCAACGATCAGTACTCGCTTAGGTTCTTGCCGGCTCGCCATGCTTTGTTCCCCTCCGAAAATTCGATATAACCGCCTGTTATTAAAGCAATTATCATGCCAGCGGTTTATTTTCTGGTAATGACCAATTTTTCAGTGTCTTAGCCTTCTATCTATCTCTTGCAGCATGTCCGAAAACACTCCACTGCCGGAAACTGGCCAGCCGTTTTTTGACACCCTTGATTTTGAAGTGCCGCAGTGTTAATGTGGCCTGGCCAGTCAGAGAAAGGATAGACCTGGAAAACAGCGGTCGGAACCACGGATGAACACGGTAAAGACGGAAAAAACAAGGGCATCTTATCTTTCTGATGATTCACCAGTTCGGTGACTCGTGCATTTGGTTCACTTTAAAAAAATTCGGTAACTGCTCAGGTGCTCAGGTCAGCCATGAGCGATAGGCGCTGTGAGCGTGCAGTGTAAGCGCCCGCGGACCGAAAGCGCTGAGGATATAAGCACGTGCTCTGTTGAAGTTTCGGCGTATTATGGCACGCTAAGCGACAGAGCGAGCGGCTGACCTGAGTAATTACAGAATGAATATATTTATCTCCGTATGATATCTGTGTCTATCCGAGTTAATCCGTGGTGAAATGCCTTATCGCTTGAAACTGAATAGATCATGTCCTTAAAAATTCCTATCAAATCCCTGAGCTACGACGAGCTGTCAGAACGCCTTGCAGCAGCGGGCCTGAAGCGCTTTCGCATCGACCAGATCTTCGACTGGCTTTATCGGAAGCGCGCGGGGTCCTTTGATGCAATGACGAACCTGCCGAAAGAGGAGCGCCGGCTCCTGGACACCCTCTTTTCCCTTTCCCTGCTGCCTGTGGTCCGTTCTGAACGGTCTGCTGACGGCACGCAAAAATTCCTCTTCGCGCTGGACGACGGCCAGTCTGTGGAAAGCGTGCTCATCCCCGACGAGGACCGGCTGACCCTCTGCATTTCATCGCAGGTGGGCTGCGGCCAGGCCTGCCGTTTCTGCCTGACCGGAGCTTCGGGGTTCACGCGCAACCTCTTGTCGGGCGAGATCCTGGACCAGGTCATCGCTGTGGAGCAATTCCTGTCCGGGGCCGGGCCCCTGAATGATCAGAGGGAAGCAGGACGTCAGGCCGGGGGGAAACTGCGGGAGGGGAGCCTTGACCGGAGGATCACGAACATCGTGCTGATGGGCATGGGCGAGCCGCTGGCGAACTTCGCAGAGGTGACAAAGGCGCTGGGGACCATGCTCTCCGAACGCGGCATGGGCATTTCAGGCCGCAGGGTGACGCTCTCCACGGCGGGCCTCGTTCCGGAGATGGAGAAGCTCGGCAGGACAGGACTGCGGGTGGGCCTTGCGGTATCGCTGAACGCCTCGACGGACGCCGTGCGGGACGAGGTGATGCCCGTGAACCGGCGCTATCCGCTCGCCGCGCTGCTCGGCGCGTGCCGGGCCTATCCGCTGGAGCCGAGACGGCGCATCACCTTCGAGTATGTGCTGCTGAAGGACGTGAACGACACGCGCGAGGATGCGCAGAGGCTCGCGCGGCTCCTGCGGGGCATC
>JBBIHD010000265.1:0-535 GCA_037447195.1 Nitrospirota bacterium
ATGCGCACATGATAGCGTATAACCGTGAAAAGTGCAATCAGAACGCGGAAAGATCTGATCAGAGCAAGAACAACACCGCCACAGGCGAAACTATTCACCTGTTGATGATCCTTCCGTCACGAAGAATGCCGCTGTTTTGTCAGCGTTTATCTGTCGGTTGCTTCATCGCATGCATCAACGCGCTGCATCCAAACGCTGTTTCCGCGCAACTGCTCAGGTGCTCAGGTCAGCATTGCGCGACAGGCTCTGTGGGCGTGCAGTGTAAGCGCCCGCTCCGGAATGACCCGCAATAATAGAAGCGCTGAAATGGAGAGTGTTCGTGGACCCCTACTCAAAGGACCAACTGCTGTCGTTCTATAATATGCACCTGAAAAAATTCGGCGACCGGCCCGAGGCGCTTCGCTGGACGCCGAAAGGCCAGCTCATGCGCTACCATGCGCTGCTGGACATCGCGCCGGACCTGAACAACGCGACCATTCTTGATTTCGGCTGCGGCACCGGCGATTTCTACCGGTTCCTGAAGCGGCGGGGCATC
>JBBIHD010000265.1:545-3320 GCA_037447195.1 Nitrospirota bacterium
GGTGCAGTATACGGGCGTTGACATCAACGAGAACTTCATCGCCATAGCGCGGGAAAAGTATCCGGAATGCACCTTCAAGGTGCTGGACATCGCCGACGAGGAGCCGGAAGGGTTCTTCGATTACATCGTCATCTGCGGCGTCTTCAACCTTCTCGTGCCCGGCGTTGCCGATGACATGAAGCACGCCCTGACAACGCTCTTCCGCCACTGCAACAAGGGGCTCGCCCTGAACGCGCTGTCGTCGCACACGCCCGTCAAGGACTTTGAACTGAACTACACCTCCCCGGAAGGAATGCTCGCCTTCTCGCTCGAACACCTTTCACCGTCCGTGGCGCTGCGGCATGACCGCATCCAGAACGATTTTACGCTCTTCGTCTATGCTTCCTATAATGAACCGGAGATCTGATCCCTGATTGCTCGTCTCTCGCCTATTTCCCTGTCTTAACTGACAGCCTGTTCTCGGCAAACTCCGATGCCGCTGTTTCCCTGCCGCCCGTCTTTTCCGTGATCTTCACTCCCCGCGTCCTGATCTCCATGTCCTGCATCTGCATCTTCACCCCGTAGACCCCGCCCCGCGTCTGGACGTCGATGTCGCCAAGGGGCGCCGTGCTTCCGTACACGATGATGTCCTCCTCGCCGAAGGGCGGGCTCACTTCCAGATCAAAGCGGTCCCCTCCCGCCGGTATTTCGTAGACCGTGCCGCCGTTGAAATAATTTTCCGCCCGATGGGGGTTCGGCAGGAGCTGCACCAGTTCTCCGGCGGCGTCCTGATAGAGGACCCGCGCATGGAAGGGCTTGTTCCCCCGGATGTATATCTTGATCTTCTCGCCCTGTTTATATTCCTTCTTGTCCGTCCAGACCCTGACCGAGAGCGGAGCGGCCGGGTCATCAGCAACGGCCGGGCTCTGCGCGGCCATTTTCTCCATGGCGGCCCGGTCCGGCGTCACCTCGGCCTTGATCCGGCATCTGAAGCAGTCGCCGGCAGCAGGGTCCTTGTACCACTCTTTTGACAATTCCTCGATGATCCTGACCTCGGCATTGGCATAGGCGGCCAGCAGGTCCTTCTCGAGCGCGAAGTTCTTTACCTGCGTCTCGCCCTTGATGTAGGTGGCCGTGTACTCTACCGCTTTCTTCTTCGCATCAGCGAGCGCCGCCTGCTCGGTCTGCTTGCGCGACTTGTCGTCTCCCATGCATGCCGAGCCTTCGGCCTCGGTGATGGTGGACTGGGAGGCATGAAGATCAACCGCAATCATCAGGGACAGAAACAACAAGGCAGCGTACATCTTTGCCATAACTCCTCCTTTTCATGCTATATCTCAAAAGTTAGCGAGGCTCTGCCTCAGACCGATGAAACAAAACCAAACCGTTGAACCGCCAAGACGCGAAGGACGCGAAGGTTTTTTATGCTTTTGAAATCTGAATTTAAGCTTTCCTTTGCGACCTTTGCGCCCTCGCGGTGAACGCTTTTGGCTTTATAGAACTGAAAATTTAAGATGTTTGGCCGTAAAGTACTTTAACCTGTTCGCGCGAACATATATAACATGGCCTTCGGCCATACATCAAATTTACACTTTGAAATTTCCAATCTGCAATTTTCAATTGCGGCAGGAAGCCGCGCTATTGTATTTTCCCCACCGGGAAGCCATGGCCGCTGACCGAGATGGTGGGGTACTGGGCCCTCTTGAAGACCTTCTCGGCCAGGGCCGGCACCTCGTTGTCCACGTAGTCGGCAAGCTCGGTGGTCTTGATGTACCCGGTCCGCCCCTTGTCCGCCTTGCCCTTCAGCCCTTCGGCAAGCACGTAGGTGAAGAGGCCGTGGCCGTTGTATCCTTCCAGCGCCTCCTGCATACTGGTGGAGGCAGACAGGATGGTGGACCCCACGGCCCGGCTCAGGATCTTGACGGCCGTGTCCTCGCTCATGCCCCGGGTGAGCATGGCGGTCTGGATGGCGTCGCCCAGGGCGCCGGCATTGCACGTGTCCAGGACGATGAGCTTCTTGGTGGCCGGAATGTTGGCGATGAGCTCCTTGATGGCCGTCTGGCTCAATGCGTCGGTCCGGAGCTTTTCGGTCCTCGTGGAGCCCACGTTGGAGGTGATGAGGAAGTATTCGCCGTCGTCCACGGTGCCGTGGCTGGCAACGAAGAAGACGAAGAGGTCGTCGGGGTTCAGGTTCTGGAAGGCCTTGAGCTCCTTCGCGATGCGCTCGCTCGTGGTCTCTTCGGCCATGATGAGCTTGCGTATATTGGTCTTTTCGAACAGGCCCGCGGCAACTCTCCTTCATCATCCCTCCTCCTGTGCTCCCGCTGTTTTTCACTGACGCCCTTTCGCAGGCTCACCATCTTTCGCCCATGATGGCGGTGCGCTTCCTCTCATATTCTTCCCTGGTGATCAGGCCGTCCTTTTGCAAGCGCTCGATCTTCCTGAGCCGCGTTTCGAAATCCGCGGGCTCCCCCCGGTCCCCGTCACCAGGGTCCGTCTCGATCTCGAACAGGGAGGTCCCCTTCGCGCCTTTCAGATTGCGGGCATGATAAACCAGCATGACGATCACCGTCCCGATCCATCCGGCCATGAAGAGAAAAAA
Organism: Nitrospirota bacterium; assembly: GCA_037447195.1. Taxonomy (GTDB): domain Bacteria; phylum Nitrospirota; class UBA9217; order UBA9217; family UBA9217; genus GWC2-57-13. Next base: position 3,127 of record JBBIHD010000265.1, read on the forward strand.
GACGCCCTTCAGAAGAAACGGCAGATCGACCCCCAGGAGAAAGCTCCCGACGAACACCGCAAAACCCAGCCCGAAGAGCAGCATGACGATCAGCTGCGCGATCGAGCCCGCTGAAACAGGCTTGCTTGGCTTCACTCTCATTCCGGCCATACCGATGATCCCTCCTGCGTTCAATGCCTCCCGCATCCCCGCGT
>JBBIHD010000265.1:3330-3871 GCA_037447195.1 Nitrospirota bacterium
CAGTTTTTGTAGGTTGGGCACGGATTCCTCGTGCCCAACAGCATCACCGCGTCACGAACTTGTTGGGCATGCAGACCATGCCCAACCTACGGGCTGATCAGGGCCGGCGCGAATGCTGCGGGACCCCTCCGGATATTCCCTCGATTCCCGTGGTGCGCTCCGCTCCCGCCGCTCCGGGATCCGCTTGAAGTACGGGTCCGTCGTGACAAGGACCGCGAAGATGAGCAGGAGCATCGCGATCACGATGATGACGACCACGATGTTCGCCCGGAACCCTCCCGCGGCGCCGGAGAGCGGCGCCCCGGCGTTCCCCTGCCCGGCGCCTCCCCTGACGCTGCGGAGAACGCCCAGCGCGATGAGCGGACCGAAAAAGGGCACGATCGCCGCACCGGCGATCAGATAGAACCGCCGCAGGCGCACGGGGGCGAGTCCCCTGCCGCGCAGTTCGCGGAAGGCGCCGAAGACGAGCGCGATCCAGGAGCATGGATACAGGAGAACGAACAGAAGGTCAGCGCCCGCGGCCGGCATCATGGCCAGCAGG
>JBBIHD010000266.1:0-3856 GCA_037447195.1 Nitrospirota bacterium
GGCGTCGAGCTGGTGGAAGATCACGATGTCGTCCACGCGGTTCAGGAACTCGGGCTTGAAGTGGCCGCGCAGTGCCTCCATCACCGTGCGGCGCATCTCCGCCTCGTTGCCGCGGAGGTCCTGGATGTACTGGCTCCCGATGTTCGAGGTCATGATCACCACGCTGTTCTTGAAATCAACGGTCCTGCCCTGGCCGTCCGTCAGCCTCCCGTCATCCAGGAGCTGGAGCAGCGTGTTGAACACCTCGGGGTGCGCCTTCTCGATCTCGTCAAAGAGGATGACGGCGTAGGGCCTGCGTCGCACCGCTTCCGTCAGCTGCCCGCCCTCTTCATAGCCCACGTAGCCCGGAGGCGCTCCGATGAGGCGCGAGACCGTGTGCCGCTCCTGGTACTCGGACATGTCGATGCGGACCATGGCCTGCTCGTCGTCGAAAAGGAACTCGGCCAGGGCACGGGCAAGCTCCGTCTTCCCCACGCCCGTGGGGCCCATGAAAATAAAGCTGCCGATGGGCCGGTTCGGGTCCTGGATGCCCGCGCGGGCGCGGCGCACCGCGTCGGACACGGCGACCACAGCCTCGTCCTGCCCGATCACGCGCTGCCGCAGGCGGTCTTCCATGTGCACGAGCTTCTGCATCTCCCCTTACAGCATCCTGCTCACGGGAATGCCCGTCCACTTCGACACGATCTCGGCAATGTCCTCGTCGTCCACTTCTTCCTTCAGGATCTTCTGCTGGCCCTGCACGCCGGAAAGCTGGGCCGATTCCGCATCAAGCTTCTTCTGCAGCTCCAGCAGGGTGCCGTAGCGCAGCTCCGCGGCGCGGCCCAGGTTGCCCTCGCGCTCGGCCTTCTCAGCGTCGCGCTTTGCCTCTTCGATCCGCTCCTTGATGGTGCGCATGGCCTGGATCTCGTCCTTCTCGGCCTGCCATGGGCCCGAAGTCCGCTCCGTTTCTCCGACAGTTCGGAAATGTCCTTCTCGATCTTCTTGAGCCGCTCCATCGATGCGGCGTCCTGCTCCTTCTTCACGGCTTCCCGCTCGATCTCGAGCTGCCGGATCTTCCGCTCCACCTCGTCGAGCTCTGTGGGCATGCTGTCGATCTCCATGCGCAGCCGCGAGGCAGCCTCGTCGATAAGGTCGATGGCCTTGTCCGGAAGGAACCGGTCGGCAATATACCGGTGCGACAGCACCGCGGCATTCACCAGGGCCGAATCCTTGATCTTGACGCCGTGGTGCACCTCGTAGCGCTCCTTCAGGCCGCGCAGGATCGAAATGGTGTCCTCCACCGACGGCTCCCGCACCACCACGGGCTGGAACCGCCGCTCCAGGGCCGGGTCCTTCTCGATATGCTTCCGGTACTCGTTCAGCGTTGTGGCGCCCACGCAGCGCAGCTCGCCGCGGGCCAGGGCCGGCTTCAGCATGTTCGATGCGTCCATGGCGCCTTCCGCCGCGCCGGCGCCGACCACCGTGTGCAGTTCGTCGATGAACAGGATCACCTGGCCGCTCGCCTCGGTCACTTCCTTCAGCACGGCCTTCAGCCGGTCCTCGAACTCGCCGCGGTACTTGGCCCCGGCGATCAGCGCGCCCATGTCCAGAGCAACGACTCGCTTGTTCTTGAGCCCCTCGGGCACATCTCCCGACACGACCCGCTGGGCAAGGCCTTCGGCGATCGCCGTCTTGCCCACGCCCGGCTCGCCGATCAGCACGGGATTGTTCTTGGTGCGGCGCGACAGCACCTGCACGACGCGCCTGATCTCCTCGTCGCGGCCGATCACCGGATCGAGCTTGCCGCGCCGGGCGAAATCAGTAAGATCCCTCCCGTACTTGGTGAGGGCCTGGTACTTGTCTTCGGGGTTCTGGTCCGTCACGCGCTGGCTGCCCCGGATGTCCACGAGAACGGCGAAGATGCGGTCTTTCGTGACGCCCTGCTGCTTCAGGATGTCCCGGGCAGCGCCGTCGCCTTCTGCTGCGCCGACCAGCAGGTGCTCCGTGCTGATATACTCGTCCTTCAGCCGCTCGGCCTCCTGCTCGGCCCGGTCAAAGAGCTTGCCGAGCCTCGGCGAGAGATAGGTCTGGACAAGCCCCTCCACCTTCGGGACCCTGTTCAGGGCCTCCTCGACGCCGGCCCTGATCCTGCCCGGGTCCGCGCCGAGCTTCTTGAGCAGGGGCACGACCACGCCTTCCTGCTGGTCCAGCAGCGCCATGAGCAGATGCTCCGGCTCCATCTGCTGATGGTGGCGCTTGCCCGCACTGTCCTGGGCGGCCTGCACCGCCTCCTGTGATTTCAAGGTGAACTTATCGAATCGTGCCATAATGTCCTCCGTTGATCACGATGGACGTGGGATGACCGCTCGCATTGCTCGCTCGGACGATGGGCGCATTTTTTTGTCTTTTTTCCCACATCCTTCTTCCCACGTCCCTCTTCCCACTTACTACATCCCTCATCCCTCATCCCTCATGATCCGTATTCTCCTCACCGGCACAAGGGGATGCTTCGACATCTCCTCGCGCCGCTGGATCTCCCTGGCCAGCTCCCTGCGCAGCTCGAACATCGCCTGCTCCATCTCCTGCTGCATGAGGTCCATCTTCTCGCGCATCGAGAGAATGACCTCGACGCCGGCGAGGTTCACGCCCAGGTCGCGGGTGAGCCGCAGGATCATCTCCAGCTTCTCCACGTCCTCCTCGGAATAGAGCCGCGTGTTCCCCTCGCTCCGCTTCGGCTTCACAAAACCCTCGCGCTCGTAGATCCGGAGCGTCTGGGGATGGATCCCCAGCATCTCCGCCACCACGCTGATCATATACAGTTTTTGTCCCCGTGAGACCATCGTGCACTCCGATTCGTTTCATTCCTGAGCACTACTAACAATCCCGATCTTCATTCCGCATTCCGCACTCAACTTCGCTTCCTGAACCCTCGGAACGAGACGCCTGCCCGGGGATTCGTTGGCTGCAGCCGGTCAAGCTCCAGCAGAAGCTCCTTGCCCCGGTCCGTGAGGCCCGAGGGCGTGACCACCTTGATCGTTACATAATGGTCCCCGGCGCCGCTGCCTCCCAGATGGGGAACGCCCTTTCCCTTCAGCCTGAGCTGCTGGCCTGTCTGGACGCCCTGGGGAAGCGACATGGACACGAGGCCGTCGATGGTCGGTATCTCGATCTTGTCGCCCAGCGCCGCTTCTTTCACCGTTACCGGCGCTTCGGAATAGAGGTTGTCGCCCTTCCGTTCAAAATAGGAATGGGGCCGCACGCGCGTGATGATATAGAGATCGCCCGCAGGCCCTCCCTTGGCGCCTGCTCCGCCCATGCCTGCAACGCGCACTTTCGACCCGTTGTCAACGCCGGCCGGAATCTTTACATTGATGCTGTCCGTCTTGGGGATGACGCCGCTGCCGCCGCAGGCCTTGCAGGGATTGGGGTTCACCCTGCCCTCGCCGCGGCACGTGGGGCAGGCCTGCGAGAACTGCATGAAGCCCCGGCCCTGGGAAACGCTTCCCGCGCCTTTGCAGGACGGGCAGGTCTGGGGCTTGGTGCCCGGCTGGGACCCGCTGCCGCTGCAGGTGGAGCAGGCCACTTCGCGCCGCAGGTCGACCTGCATGGTCTTGCCGAAGAGCGCGTCCTCGAGGTCCACCTCCACGGCATAGGTCACATCTTCGCCCTTCTGGGGCCCGCGCGGCCGCGCGCCCCGCTCGCCGAAGAGGTTGCCGAAGATGTCTTCGAACCCGCCAAAACCGCCGCCTGAACGGTAATATTCGGCGCCCTGGCTGAATCCTCCGAAACCCTGGCCAGGGCCCGGGCCGTAGCTCTGATCAAAGGCTGCATGGCCGAACTGGTCGTACTGCTGCCGCTTCTTGGCGTCCGACAGTAT
>JBBIHD010000267.1:0-3848 GCA_037447195.1 Nitrospirota bacterium
ATCTTGGATACGTGTACGCAAAGGTACCTGATAGTGATATCAAACTGACAGGCGGCGAGATCAAGTGGGCCATCCTGCGCGGCAGCACGCTTACCCCGGCAATTGCATTGCGCGGCGCCTACACAAAGCTTTCCGGCGTTGATGTGCTGGATCTCGACACAAAATCAGTCGACATCTCGATCAGCAAGGGCTTTGCCATGCTGACGCCCTACGCAGGCGTCGCCCAGGTATGGATCACAAGCGAAGAAAACGACCCCAGCGTGACACTCAAAAAAGAAGATATTTCCGAGACGAAGGATTTTGTGGGCCTCAAGATGAGCCTCCTGCCGGTCTTCAACATCGTTGCAGAAGCCGACTTCGCCACCGTGAACATGTACTCGCTCCGGCTGAACCTGCACTTCTAACAGCCCCGCGGGGACAACAAGAACGTAGGCATAGCCCCTGGATGGATCATCCAGGGGCTTTCTTTTGTGCCACAACTCCGGTTGTTCCCCCAAATCTTCCTTGCCCCCTGAAGCGCCGCATGTTATATTCCGGCGTGGAAGCGAAACGGGAAGCACTCATACTCAGGGTCTCGGGAAGCGACGTCGACGGAGTCATTGACGAAGTCGCCACGGAACTTCCGGTCCGGCTTGTCCTGAACGGCAAACCCCTTGTCACGCTGCTCTGCACGCCGACGGAGCTTAAGGAACTTGCCGCCGGCTTTCTCCTTTCTGAAGGCATCCTTCGCGACAAGTCATCGATAAGAAAACTGGAAGTAAGCGGAGGAGAGCTTGCGGTGCTGATCGAGCTTACAGACATGCCTGCGGACTGGGAGAAGATGTTCGAAAAAAAGACCATCTCCTCAGGCTGCGGAAAGGGCATCTCATTCACCAGCTACCGCACCGACCTGGACAGCAGGATCGAGTCAAAAGGGCCCTCCCTGTCGCTCAGCGACATCAGGAACCTCCTCCAGGCATTCCGGAACATTTCCGCACTGTATCTCGAGACCGGGGGCGTGCACAGCGCAGCGCTGTCAGACGGAAAAAGCATCCTCTTTTTCTCCGAGGATGTGGGCAGGCACAACGCCGTGGACAAACTGATCGGGAAGGCCTTTCTCCAGGATGTGTCCGTGGAAAACAAGATACTGCTCACGAGTGGGAGGGTGACTTCGGAGATCATGACCAAGGCGGGAAGGAACAGTTTTCCTATCCTCATCAGCCGCGCCGCGCCGTCCTGCATGGCCATCAGCTACGCCGAGGACAACGGCATCACGCTCGTCGGCTTTGCCCGGGGGGAGCGGATGAATATCTATACCTGGCCTGACCGGATCAGGATGACCTGAACCCTGCCGACTCAGAAATAATCAGCAGCGCAGCGGCTGGCTGATCAGCGCTGATACTGAAAAAAGCATTTGAAAACGTAACTGCTCAGGTACTCAGGTCAGCCTTGAGCGATAGGCGCTGTGAGCGTGCAGTGTAAGCGCCCGCGGACCGAAATCGCTAAGGGTATAAGCACTTGCTCTGTTGAAGTTTCGCCGTTTTATGGCACGCTAAGCGACAGAGCGAGCGGCTGACCTGAGTAATTACTTGAAAACTTTGTTATTGATCTCATCCGATTTGATCAGATGGTAATCCGCAGCTTCCGCGTCCAAATTTCTTTTTCAGATTTCAACGTTACAGCATCTCGGCTGCTCCGATCCCCTGCCGCCGCGTCATGGTCCTGAGCCTGCCGATGGCCTGGCTCTCGATCTGGCGAACGCGCTCACGCGTGATGCCGAATTCCTTGCCGATGCCGTCCAGCGTCTGCGGTTCATCATTGTTCAGACCGAACCGGAGCTCGATGATCCTCCGCTCGTTCTTCGACAGGCTTCCGAGCCATCCGTCGATATGGTCCCGCAGCCTGCCTTCATCGACGACGCGCTCCGGCGACGGAGCATGGCCGTCCTGCATGACATCAAGCAGCGTGTCCTCTTCCTCATCGCCGATGATCATGTCCAGAGAGACCGTTTCACGGGCCAACTGCGCCAGCGTCCGCGCTTTCTCAACGGATATCTGCATTTTTACGGCTATCTCCGGGACGTGGGGCTGCCTGCCGATTGACTGCATCAGCCGCCGGGCTGAACGGGAATATTTATTGACATCTTCAGCGATATGAACGGGCAGGCGTACGGTCCTGGTCTGGTTGATAATGGCCCGCTCAATTGCCTGCCTGATCCACCAGGTGGCATAGGTGCTGAACCGGTACCCCTTTTCCCACCTGAACTTCTCCACCGCGCGGATGAGGCCCAGGTTCCCTTCCTCAATAATGTCGCAAAAATCGAGGCCTCGATGAATGTACCGCTTTCCGATGGAGACCACCAGCCGAAGATTGGCCTCGATCATGCGCGCCCGCGCAGCTCCATCGCCCCGGGAGACCCGCTTGGCCAGTTCCTGTTCCTCGGCAAAGGTGAGCAAAGGCGTTCGGCCTATCTCCTGGAGATACAGTTTCACGCAGTCAAGGTCTTCACCGGTGCGCGCTTTCCCCGCCTCCAATTTAGCGCTTTCCTCATCATCATGTTCATGCCGGTCATGACCAGCGTCATCAGCGATGCGATGCTGATCGTCGAAGGACAGTTCTTTCATGTCATGATCGAGCTCCTGCATCAGTTCTTCACGCATGGGACCCTCCATGTTGAATAGACAGTTAACAGCTCCACGGCAGGTCTTCAGTAGCACTGATTACCGGGCTATCCCGCCGTTTTCCGCACTGCCCGCCTGCTGATCAGGCGGGCCATACAGCGCAGCCTTAACAATGCGCTCAAACTCCTCCTTGCTGACAGGCTTGTTCACATATTCGAACACGCCCAGACTGAACGACTGAAAATAGGTCTCTATGTCGCCATAGGCTGTCAGCATGATCACTGGAATTTCGGGCATGACGCGCCGAAGTGACGTAATGAATTCGAGGCCGTTCATGCCGGGCATGCGAAAGTCCGTGATCACCAGGTCGAATGCCTTAGTATCCTGGGCCGCACTGAGGGCTTCCCGTCCTGATGGACGGGCAACTATTTCGTAGCCCAAATCGCTCAACACTTCTCCCAGGCTCCTGAGGCTTTCCGGTTCATCGTCCACAACGAGAATCGTTTTCGTTGTTTTCATCATTGGCGTCGTGATCGTTTGCCCTCTGTAATGATGTAGAAAGTCAGACTGCAGACCGCATCAGCGTAAGCAATTCTTGCCAGCGTTATAGTTTGGTATACAGATAGCAAAGGAAGTGCCAGAATTCAACAGTTAGTGACGAGCGGAAAAACAAGGAGTTAGACGAGCACGGAGGAAAAAGGCGAATATGGCAGGCAAATTGGATAGTTCATTTTGAACGGGCAGGTCGTTTTAGTCCAGTTGCTTCAATTTTCTTTTGAGGGTGGAAAGAGAGATGCCTAAAGCGCGCGAGGTCTGGCTCAGGTTGCCGGAAAGCTGCTCAAGAGCTGCGCGAATGTGATTCTGCTCCATATCCGCGAGAGTCTGTATCGCGCCTCCGCCGCGGCCTGCCCTCGATGACACGGCATTATCCGCGCGCACCGCGCCGTCGCCAAGCAGCTCAGAAGGCCGCAGTCGTTCCCCTTTCTGAAGAAGAATGGCGCGCTCCAGAACATTTTTCAGCTCACGCACATTGCCCGGCCAGTCGTATCCGGTGAGAAGAGCAAGCTCCGAAGCATCAAGCGACAAGGCCCGGCCGCCCGCAAGCTGGCGCACCAGATGGTCACAGAGCAGAGGAATATCCTCACGTCGCTCCCGCAAGGGGGGAAGATGGATGCGGATAACGCTCAACCGGTAATAGAGGTCTTTCCGAAAGGTCCTTCCAAGCGTCTCATCCATGTTCACGCCCGT
>JBBIHD010000268.1:0-3834 GCA_037447195.1 Nitrospirota bacterium
GCGATAGGCGCTGTGAGCGTGCAGTGTAATCGCCCGCGGACCGAAAGCGCTGAGGGTCTACCCCGTTAGAGAACACATTCTCTAACGATGACAGGTGCGACGTTGTGCCATAACCGCCGATAAGTGCAGCGCTTTTCTCTAACGGGGTAAAAGCACGCGCTCTGTTGAAGTTTCGGCGTATTATGGCACGCTAAGCGACAGAGCGAGCGGCTGACCTCAGTAATTACAGATCGATTAAGAGGAGTCAGGACATTCATGTCGCTATTGCTGCTCATCACATCGGTCATGCTCTTCCTTCCCGTCCAGGCGCATGCCCTTGATGGATCCGGCATCCCGGTCACCGGGCCCGATGCTGAACGGATCGTGCTTCTCTTTCCTGAGCGATCGCTCTTTCCGGTCCCCCTGGCCGATCCGCACCGCGCGGGATTCGGGGTGCAGATCATGACGTTTTCCCGGACCGCCGTTCCCGATTCGGGCGACCAGCGGTACAACCTTCGGGCAGGCGGCCGCTTCGGCCTCATTCGCATCCATCCTCGTGATCAGCCGGACCTCGGATGGCAGTTCAGCGTGGAGGGAGGCTTCGACGCCCAGTTCGACATGGACCAGGACCTGGACAATATCGGCTGGGACGGAAATTACGGCCTCCTGCTCGAACATGCCCCCTCGCCGGCGCTCGCCTTCCGGATCGCGGCGCTCCATGTCTCGAGCCACGTGGGAGACGAGATCGCGGAGCGCATCGGGCATAAGCGCATCGGATACACGAGGCACGAGATGGCCGCGACAGTGAGCTGGCGGCCGACAGATCCGTGGCGAGTTTATGCCGAGGTTGCCCGGGGTTTTGACCTCAGGATACTCAAGAACAATATGTCCCAAGAGCCCGGACGCCTCCAGGCAGGCCTGGAATATACGGATCACGGTTCCCTCTGGGGCGGCCGCATGGGCTGGTACGCCGCCGCGGATTTTCAGTCCTGGGAAGAACGGGACTGGCGGCTCGATTACGCCTTCCAGTCGGGCCTTATGTTCCGGACCCGGGGCAGGGACTTGCGATTCGGTCTTGAGCATGTGAACGGCAGGGTGCCAATTGGAGAATTTTTCATGTACACGGAGCGATGGACGTCTTTCGGGGTATGGATCGATTGGTGAAACATCATAAAGGGACAGTCCCCTTTGGTTTCAGGGGGACAGTCCCTTTATCCGTGAGAGGAAATCGTTTATGCCGGCACGATCGTACATCCGGAATATACTCCCCCTCTGGCTCAAGATCGCTTATACGGCATGGATGATCCTCTGGGTCCCTGCCTATGCCGGCCACTACGGTCCCCATAACTTTCTCTGGCTCTGCGACATTGCCAATTTCATCATCCTGATCGCCCTCTGGACCGAAAGCAGGCTCCTGCTGTCAAGCCAGCTTGTAGCGGTCCTGCTTGTGGACCTCTTCTGGATGGTCGATCTTGCCATTGCACTCATCGCGGGGTTCCATCCTATCGGCGGCACGGAATACATGCTCGACAGGACAAGCCCGCTCTTTATCCGCCTCCTGTCCCTTTTTCATGTGTTCGTTCCCCTGCTGCTCCTGTTCGCGATCTCCAGACTGGGCTTCCACCGCAAGGGGCTCCTGCTCCAGACCGCGCTTACCGCGATCGTTCTTCCCCTTACCTATCTGCTCACGGACCCGGAAAAGAACATCAACTGGGTCTTCGGGCCCTTCGGCAGGATGCAGGAAACCATGGACCCCTTGCTCTATCTCCTGATCGCTATCATTGCCTATCCCCTTGCACTCTACCTGCCGACACAAGGTGTCATTGTTCTTCTTGAACGGCGCTTTCTAAACAGACGACTTCGTCAACATGCCGGCCCTTGACAGACCCGAAGGCTGGGTGTAATCTGTGTCACGAGCCTGCGGCTGCACGTACAGTCCATTGCTTAACTGCGAGAGCCATTGATTCCATGCCGGTCAGCAAGGAATATCTCGATTACGTTCAGGACCTGCTTTCGGTCCTTGGTCCCGTCGACGTAAAGCGCATGTTCGGCGGCGCGGGACTTTATCACCAGGGCCTCTTCTTTGGCCTCGTTGCCGATGATGTGCTCTATTTCAAGGTGGATGATACAACGCGCGCGGATTTCGAGACAGACGGCATGGAACCCTTCCGCCCCTATGGTGACGAAGGATATGCCATGCAGTATTATGAAGTGCCTGTTGATGTGCTGGAAGACCGGGACCAGCTTGCAGCCTGGGCCGAAAAAGCCATTAACGTAGCGGCACGAAAGCGGGTCCCTGCTTCAGGAAAAAGATCCCGCAAGAAGAACTAATATGTGAGCTCTTTTCACGAATTGACATGGTCACGCGAATTTGTATACCGTCATGGCCACCGGCCATACCTCAAATTTACAATTTGATATTTCCAATTTCCACTTTTCAATTGCGGCCAAAGGCCGCGCTCTGAAGGAGTTCGACAAACAATGACCCTGCTCGACAGTCTCGAAAAGAAGTTCCGGCGCTATGCCGTTCAGAATGTGACCATATACCTGATCGCCGGCCAGGTGATGCTGTTCTTTCTCGGCCTGACAGGGCGGTTCGAGATCGGCCGTTTGCTCCTGGTGCCGGCGCTGGTGCTCGAAGGCGAGTGGTGGCGGATGCTGTCCTTTCTGTTCATTCCCATACGGACAAACCCGATCTTCGTCATCTTTTTCTGGTATCTTTTTTACCTCTTCGGCTCCGCGTTGGAACAGCACTGGGGAACATTCCGGTATAACCTCTTTCTGCTCATCGGCTATGTGCTGACCGTCAGCGTGGCCTTCCTGACGCCCCTGTTCCCTGCTTCCAATTATTTTCTCTGGGGCTCCGTGTTCCTGGCCTTTGCCTATCTCTATCCCAATTTCGAGCTGTACCTCTTCTTCATCCTGCCGGTGAAGATCAAGTGGTTCGCGCTGGTCACGTGGGTGCTCTATGCCTACCAGTTCCTCTTCGGCTACTGGAACAGCCGCCTGCTCGTCCTTGCAGCAGTGGGCAATTTCCTGGTCTTCTTCGGCAGGGACATCCTGCTGAAAATACGCCACGGCAGGCGTAAAATGACTGAGCAGGCCCGCACCATCGCAGACCAGGCAAAACCCTTTCACCGCTGCGCTGTCTGCGGCGCCACGGACCGCTCCCATCCGAATATGGAGTTCCGCTACTGCCCCCGGTGCGACGGCCTGGGCTACTGCGCGGACCATATCTTCAGCCATGAGCATGTGCGGAAGGATTCGTGAGCATCCGTTCCTGCTGCGCATGCATCTGCCCGTTTGACGCACATAAAAAAGGCGGCCTCCTATCCAGGAAGCCGCCTTTTCTGGTTCAGTAAATACTACTTCGGCATGGTCAGACCGCGCTCGGGCCGCGAGAACTTGTGGCACCAGGAGCAGTCAGCCTTCACATTGTCAACGTGCCGGCTGTGCATCCGGTCGTAGGAAGAGGGCTTCTTGGCGTTGTGGCACTGGGAGCATATCACGGACTGAGCGCCTTTCAGGCCGTATCCGATCTCGGTCACGAGCTTCATCTGGGCGGCGCTGGCGTTCGGATGGCACTCAGCGCAGCTTGCCGCCTGGCTAGCTGTCATGACCTCATGGGTGATGAGCTGGAACTCGTCGGTCGTGACAAAGGCATAGGGCTGGGTATTAGCGTATCCCATGTTCACCAGGCCCTGCTTCGTTGCCGCGTTCGCGTCGCCCGTGGCGAAATAGACGTTCGTGTCAATGGCGATCATCATGTTCAGGCCCGTGGCAAGGGGCTGGTTGGCCGTCTTGTACTTGAAGGGATAGAGCTTGCTGGCCGAATCATTGATGGCGCCCACGGGG
>JBBIHD010000269.1:0-3793 GCA_037447195.1 Nitrospirota bacterium
TTACTGAACGATGTCGTGAACGTTAATTTTGTGAACGATGTCCTGAACGTTGTCATCTACTGCCTGAGCAGAAGCGGCCTGGGGCCGGGAGGAGAACAGTGGCGGCTGAGATAGACTATGATGCGGTGCTGCGCAGGGCACTGGCGCGGGGAGGGGATTTTGCCGACCTGTATATCGAACAGGGCGAGCCGTTCTCCATCCTCTGCGAAGAGGACCGGATCGAAAAGGTCATTTCCGGCAGGGAATGGGGCGCCGGGGTCCGCCTGGTCCGCGGCGGCAAGACAGCTTACGCCTATACGAACGACCTTTCCACTGCATCGCTGTGTGAACTGGCCGACGCAGCAGGCGGGGCAGCAGCAAAGGATCCGGTCGGCACTCTGGTGCTGGACCTGTCGACAAAACGGCCTTCCGTTGACCTTCCCATTGTCCGGCCTCTACGGTCAGCAGACACATCCAGCAAGGTGGCCCTCGTGACGGGCGCCAATGCGGCGGCCCGGGCCGTTGATCGCCGCATCAGGCAGGTGATGGTGGTCTACCGGGAGAATGTTCAGCGCGTGACCATGGCGGGGTCTGACGGTTTCATTTCCACAGATGAGCGTTCCTACGTAACGGCTTTCGTGCAGGTGATCGCCGCAGAAGGGGGAATTGTCCAGACAGCCTATGAACCGCTGGGCGGTTTCTGCGGCATGGAGCTGTTCGACTCGTCATCGCTCGAATCAGCGGCAGAGCTGGCGGCGCGACGGGCGGCGCTGATGCTCGGAGCGCGCAGGGCGCCGGCAGGGAGGATGGCTGTTGTCCTGTCGTCGTCGGCAGGCGGCACCATGATCCATGAGGCGGTGGGGCACGGCCTTGAGGCGGACCTTGCCCAATCAGGCCTGTCGGTCTATTCGGGCAAGCTTGGCTCGCAGATAGCTTCACCGCTGATCACGGTCATTGACGATGCGACCCTGCCGGGAAAGCGCGGCTCCTTCCGTTTTGATGATGAAGGCACTGCAGCGCAGCGGACCGTTCTTGTTGAAAAAGGGGTGCTCACGTCCTTCCTCTACGACCGCCTGACAGCCATGAAAGACGGTGTACGTTCGACGGGGAACGGACGGCGCGAGTCCTACCGGCATCGACCAATACCCCGGATGTCGAACACGTTCATTGCGCCTGGAGAAACTGACCCCGGCGAAATCCTGCGGGCCACTCCCAGGGGCCTGTACGTAAAGAAGATGGGGGGCGGCCAGGTGAACACCGTGAACGGCGATTTCGTTTTCGAGGTCAGCGAGGGATATATGATCGAGAACGGAGGCATCGGCGCTCCTGTGCGGGGGGCAACGCTGACCGGGAACGGCCCTCAGGTGCTGATGTCGATCGACCGCGTGGGGTCTGACCTGGGCTTTTCGATCGGCACCTGCGGCAAGGACGGGCAGGGCGCTCCGGTGAGCGACGCCCAGCCTACGCTCAGGATACCAGAGATCATCGTGGGCGGCGAAGTGCGGAAGTAAGGAGGACCGGGCTGGAAGCGGCCCGAGGCCATGTTAACGTTCATCAAGAAGCGTCTTGAGTTCAAGATCATCATCGCCGTGGCGGTCATTGTCGGATGTGTGATCGGCGTGTTCACCTACGTGGACATCCGGAGCATGCGTGAGGACACGATCCGCACGACGGAGCAGAACCTCAAGGTGCTCGCCATTGCAGTGAAGGGGAGCGTGAATGCGTCCATGGAGCACGGGCACCAGGAGGACATTCAGCGCGTCATGGAGGAGGTCAAGATCCCCTCGGTCATTGACCGCATATTGATCTATAACGAGCAGGGACGGGCGCTGCGCTGCTCCGTCGACGCCGGCTCCGTGCATGAAGATTCCGTTGATATGGATGTCAGTGCCTCCATCAGGCAGGCTGTTTTGGAGAGCGATCAGACGGAATTTCATGCTGCCGGAGGCCGGTACTTGTTGTCTTACTTTTCCGCTATTTTGAACAAACCCCAGTGCTATCGATGCCACGGAAATGAGAGCCCCCTGAACGGTATCCTGAGGATAGATTTTTCATTGCAGGATGTGGAAAGCGGGATCAAGGCCCGCAGGAACCGCATCCTGCTGCTGACAGCGGTCATGATCGCGTCTCTCACCGCTGCGCTGGCGCTCATGCTGAGGCAGATCGTCCATCAGCCCGTACGGGAGCTGCGACGGGCCATGTCGCGTGCCGAGGCAGGCGAGGAGCAGCCTGCTCTTTCCATGACGGGCGATGACGAACTCGCTGACCTTCAAAAGGGATTCGTGGCCATGATGGACCGCATCGCCTCCCTGCATGAAATGAACATCCAGAAAGAGAAGGAACTTGCCCGGAGCCAGGAGGTTGCCCGCTTCCGCGCAGAACTTCAGACCATGTTCGATGCCATGCCTGACGGCGTCATCCTGGCCGACCGTGACCTCAGGATCATCCAGAGCAATCCCCGCGCCCACGACCTGCTGCCCGGTCTGGACGCGTCCGAGGGACGCATTGATCCGGAGCGCATGAAGCAGGCGGGCTGCCCGCATTACGGGATCAAGAAGGCGATGAAGGAGGGAGGCATCTGCGAGCATCAGTGCCGCATAACGCTTCCGAACGGCGATGCGCGCTACCTGCACAGCATCTGCGCGCCCATTCCCGATGACAGCGGCACGGGCTACGTGGTGGAGGTGATCCGCGACATTACCGACCGCGTCCGGACTGAGCGTGAATTGGAAGAGAAGACGGCCGAACTGCAGGCGGCAAACCGCCTGTTGTCGAAAGTTGCAGTGACTGACAGCCTCACCCAGGTGTACAACCGCAGGCATTTCGATGAACTGCTCTTCAAGGAGATCAAACGGTTCAAGCGCAGGAAATACGCCTATCTTTCGCTCATGATGCTCGACATCGACCATTTTAAACGCTTGAACGACGAGCACGGCCATCTTACCGGCGATATCGTACTGCGCGACGTCGCCAAGATGCTGCGGGAGGGCGTGCGGGAGACGGACACGATCGCGCGTTACGGAGGCGAGGAGTTCATCATCGTACTGCCGGACACGCACCTTGACGGCGCGGAGCATAAAGCGGAGAAGATCAGAAGCAATATCGCCAGGAAAGAATTCCCTGGACAGAAGGGACCCCTGCATATTACAATCAGCATCGGCGTGGCCGCCTATCACTCCGGCGCCACGAGCGGGCCGAGGTCGGTCGGGTCGGCCGGGAAGTTCGGGCCGCCGATGAAGCCCTGTATCGCGCAAAGCATGAAGGCCGGAACAGGGTGATAGCGAACAGAAGCAGCTGATGCTGCAGGACACCTGGCTGCGGAGGAAGGGATGATACGCGCTGCCGTACTCACGCTCAGCGATCGGGGATCAGCAGGCCTGAGGCAGGACGAGAGCGGAAAGCTCATCGCGCAGCTGCTCGGCGGGATAGATGCTGATATCAGCCATGCCGAGATCCTGCCGGACGAAAGACCGCTCATCGCTTCAACCCTCGGAAAGCTTGCCGATTCCGGATCGGTCGATCTCATCGTGACCACGGGCGGAACCGGCCTGTCGCCCCGCGATGTGACGCCGGAAGCGACACGCGAGGTCATCGACCGCGAATTGCCGGGCATGGCCGAAGCAATGCGCGCGGCCAGCCTGAAGCAGACGCCCCATGCCATGCTGTCCCGTGCCATTGCAGGCGTCAGGGGCAGGACGCTCATCATCAATCTGCCCGGAAGTCCCCGGGCCGTACGGGAGAACCTTTCCGTGGTGCTTCCAGCCCTTGCCCATGCCATCAGCAAGATACAGGGCGACCAGGAAGACTGCGGGAG
>JBBIHD010000270.1:0-3768 GCA_037447195.1 Nitrospirota bacterium
CCCTCAGCGCTTTCGGTCCGCGGGCGATTACACTGAACGCTCACAGCGCCTATCGCTCATGGCTGACCTGAGTACCTGAGCAGTTGCATCGATCTGGAGGGGCTTGCCGTTCAATGACAGGAGACGGCCCGAGGCATCGAAGTCCGCTGATAGGGAGTCACCCGTTGAGAGGTCAGCGGTTACCTGCGTTCCTGAGTCGGTGAAGGGAAGTTCCCGGCCCTTGAAATAGGAGACGAGGGCATGATGATGGTTGAGGTCATAGAGAGAGATGAGGTCCATGAACCGTTTTGTGAGATTCAGCAGATCAAAGGGGGGCTGGCGGCCGATGGCTTCGCCGGAAACCAGAAGAAAGACCGCGCCGCCCTCGTAGGGCGCCCGATAATAGCAGCTCGCGCCGGAAACGGCCGTCGAGATCATCGAGAGCGCATGTCCGTCGGCGCGGTTCAGGTCAACGGCAGGCAGGGTGAACTCGTCAATTCCCTCCCCTTCGCCCCAGGCC
Source organism: Nitrospirota bacterium (assembly GCA_037447195.1). Classification (GTDB taxonomy): domain Bacteria; phylum Nitrospirota; class UBA9217; order UBA9217; family UBA9217; genus GWC2-57-13. The sequence goes on from JBBIHD010000270.1 coordinate 500, forward strand.
CGGAGCTCGCGGGCTGACCGCAGCAATTCGTCGGGAATCTCGGTCTGCTCATTCGCCCAGGCCCAGAGCCAGGTGAGCGTGTTGTCCGACTCGGTTCCCAGCACCTGGAAGGGGAACTGGAGATCATTGAAGCGGATCATTCCGGTGTCGAGATCGAGATCCCAGTGATGGTCGCCGAGCAGATGGGACAATTTTTCCTGCTTTTCAAGAGCGAGAAGAGCATTCTGTTCAAGAAGAGTGCTGAATGTTGTCACAAGGCCTCCGAAAGATCATATCCTGATTATACGGCAGGAGCGACTATTGTCAAGCAGAAGCATCGGCTTTGCTTGAGCAAAACCAGCAAGCCGCAGGCAGCAGGAGGATGGCAAGGGATCCTGCTGGTCGATCCTGGGCGGGCTGTTCGGCGTGGAGACGACAGAGCAGCAGAAGAAGAACTACCGGTTCCTCTGGGTCTTCTGATGAGGGAACAGGGACAGTCCCTACAAGCGCAGTTGCTTCATGATCAGCCGATCGAGCAGGCGGTCAGGAAGGACCTTCTTGAGCAGGGCCTGGATCTTTGCCCCCCTGCCAACGAGATAGCGCGTTTTTGGCCTTGCCGCCGTTACAGCGTGCACCACGGCCCGCACGACCGTTGACACGGGGATAGCTTCTTCGCCCTTGCGCAGTGCCGCCTGCTGCACGGCGATCATGGCGCTGCCATAAAGCTCCCGAGCCTGGGCCGGATAGCCCTCGGCGACCGCGGCCGCCGCGGATACGGATTTTTTCCAGATCGGCGTCGCAATGCTGCCCGGCTCGATGAGCGCCACCTCGATGCCCCAGGGCATAAGTTCAACGCGCAGGGCATCGGAAAGGGCCTCCAGGGCGTGTTTTGACGCGCCATAGGAGCCCACGAAGGGCGTGACCACCCTGCCGCTGATGGAGCCCATATTCACGATCCTGCCGCGGCTCTTGCGCAGCAGGGGAAGGAAAGCGCGGGTAACGGCGATCTGGCCGAAGAAGTTCACCTCGAACTGCCTGCGCATCTGGTCAATGGGCAGGAACTCAAAGGGCCCGCCTACCACGATTCCCGCATTGTTCACCAGGCCCCTGATGCCGCCCTCGCCCGAGGCCCTGGCAACGGCCTCTGCCGCCGCACTGAGAGAACCATGATCCGTCACGTCGAGCATGACCGGCGTGATGCGGCCTGCTGAGGCTTCCTTCAGCCCCGTGCCGTCGGCATCGTTCCTGACGCCCGCGAACACCCGGAACCCGATCCGGTCCAGCTCCAGTGCGCAGGCGCGGCCGATGCCCGTCGATGCACCGGTGATCACCACGGCGCCGCGCTTGCCATCATGCTCTGTCGACATGTTTCTCTCCTTAACCGCCATACTCGTGGTTCAGGAAGGTCCAGTGCAGGAACTGGTGTATCTCGTCAGCGGCTGATCGCGCGTGCATGCGTATGTACTCATCCTGCGCGGTGAGGGCCTCCTCGATAAGGGGCCTGACCTTCCGCTTTTCAAGGGCGCGGAACCTGCGGGCAAGATGGCCCAGGCCGGCCAAGGCATGGCTGCGCACCTTGAGGTTCTCATGGGCTGCAAGGCGAAGGATCACGTCCTGGGCCGCGGCAGCATCTTCGGTCAGCAGGGCAATGGTGATGGGCATGAGCGCCAGCTCGTCAGGATCATTGCGTCCCAGGGCCGCCTCTACGTCGCTTTCGGAGTAGCGGTCAAGATCGTGGAACTTTTGCGGCATGGTCTGCATGATACCCCAGGCATGGAGGGAGCGTCAAGGAGGTTTGCATGGACAACCTCGATTAATCAATGGGAGGCCCGCTCGTCAGCCTCTTCGAACCCCGTCACCATTGCCCTGATGTGTTCCATCGGCGTACGCCCCAGCGTGGTGAGATAGATGTGGACGTACAGGAAGGCGATGAAGAACATGTTCAGCAGCACATGGACCGACGAGACCGCCTTGACTCCGCCGACCATCCCGATCAGAACGGCAAATCCTTTCAGGTCCCACAAGAGCAGACCTGAGACCATCTGGAGCGGCATCAGGACCATCATGAGGCTGAGATAGGCCATCTGCTGCATGGGATTGAACTTATGGTCCGGTGAGGGGTGGTGCGGATTATCCTCTCCCCGAAAGATGCCGAATCCGTAGTAGCGCGCCTGCCGTACCATGCTCTTCAGCAGTCTGCCGGGATGGAGGTCGGGGATGTATATCCGGATCTTGCCTGTCAGCAGATAGTAGGCAAGCCAGAGCAGGAAATTGATGATCAGCGCGAATCCGAAGAAATTGTGGATTTCCACGGCCGCGCGAAAGTCCAGCAGATGCATCAGGTCCCGGTACCGGATCTGGAGGCCCGTCACGATCAGGACGAAGAAGCATGCCGCGTTGACCCAGTGCCAGACGCGCACGGGCAGGGGATGGAGATATATCTGTTTCATGGCCGTTCCTCCTTCCGGTGCATTCCGGAGCGGGGCCGCCGGGAGGCTTCGCGCAGCAGTGCCCGCGCCGTGTTGTGCACGAACACGACGCCTATGGCCGACAGGATCATCGCGATGCCGATCAGGTCGATGATCTTGAGCCGCGTGCTTCCCAGCGCGTAGAAATCGTTCAGCGTGATGAGGGAGTACATTGACCCCAGGGCCGCCTGCTGAACGGGATAGAGCCGCTCCCGGCCTTCCGGAGAGGAAAGGACCATGTTCACGTTCGTGAAATAATCAGACCCGGCCCTGTGGCAGGCATCGCAGGCCTTCAAGGCCCGGTCTTTCCGCGCGAGGCCATGGGACAGACCGCAGTCCTGGAGGCCGAGCACGGCGTCCATGCTGACCGCATAGCCGCCGTCGTTGAGCTCCCGGTATATGGTCCAGAGTTCCTTTCCCGAAAGGTTCTCCTCCCGGGCCTGTTCGAGCAGACGATATTCCGGTCCGAGAGCTTCTCGCGCCAGGGCGTCCGAGAGGCGCTGGCCCGTACGTCGGTCCTTTACGGAAAGATACACGCCGTGAGCGCCTGAGGGCACATGGCAGACCGTGCAGGAGATCGTCTCAAGATGGACGGCCGCGTTCGGCAGCCACGCCCCGTGCAGGTCAGCGGCATCATGATGACAGCCAAAACAGGCCGACCGGATCGACTGGGAAGCCAGTGCGGGATTCACCTTGTGGGCGAAATGGCAGGAGGTGCAGAGCGGAGCGCTGTCCTGTCCGCCGGTCCGCGCCAGCCCATGAACGCTTGCAGCATACTGCGCATAGGCATCGGCATGGCAGGCGCGGCAGGCGATGGAATTG
>JBBIHD010000271.1:0-3753 GCA_037447195.1 Nitrospirota bacterium
GATGAGGTAAAATGTTGCTTTAAGCTATGAGCTGTCAGCTCTCAGGTATCAGCAACTGATCCCTGACTGCTGACCCCTGACTGCTCACTCCGAACTCCGCACTCCGAACTCTACACTCTTCGCTACCCGCAGACCCCGCAGGTCCTGCACGAACCCACCTGGCAGGGCGGCGTGAACTTCCCTTCCAGGGCGCGCTCGAATTCCTTCCTAAGATAATCTTTCCGCACTCCGATGTCAATGAAATCCCAGGGAAGGACCTCGTCGAAGTCCCGACGCCGGGCAACATAGAAGTCCAGGTCCGCGCCGAGCTCCCGGGTCGCTGCTTTCCAGTCACCGTCCAGCCGGTGCGCGGCGAGCAGCAGCCTGCCGACGCGCCGGTCGCCGCGCGACAGCATCGCCTGGAAGTACTCCCACTTGGGAAGGTCGTGGATGATGTTCATGTTGCCCACGGGCCTGATCGCTTTTTCCAGGCTTCGCATCTTTTTGTTCAGGCCGGCCACGGCTTCCATGGGCTCCCACTGGAAGGGCGTGAAGGGCTTCGGCACAAAGGAGTTGACGCTCAGCGTGATCCTGCCGATCCTGCCTGCCGCGCGGGCGTGCCGGAGCTGGACCTCGCGTACCTGCAGGGCGAGCGCCGCGATCGCGGCCACGTCCTCGTCCGTTTCCGTGGGAAGGCCGATGATGAAATAGAGCTTCAGGTTCGGAATGCCGCTGCCGAAGACCAGGTCCGCGGCGCGCAGGATGTCGGCCTCGTCGATCCCCTTGTTGATCACCTTCCGGAGCCGCTCGGAGCCTGCTTCGGGCGCGATGGAGATGGTCTTGTGGCCGCTTTGCGCGAGCCGCCTGATCAGCGCGGGGCTGAGCGAATCGGCCCGGAGCGACGATACGGACAGGCTTCCCTTGATGCGCGCGCAGAGCTCGTCGATGGCCGGATAATCGGAGAGCGCCGACCCCACCAGGCCGATCCTACCGCAGAGCGCGTCGGCGCGCGCGGCCTGCGCTCCTGCCTGCCCAGCGCCCAGGTTCCGCGGCGGAAGATAGATGTACCCGGCCATGCAGAACCGGCAGTGCCTGCCGCAGCCCCGCGTGATCTCGGCAAGATGCATGTCCTGGAACTCCGTGTCCGGCGTCACGATCACCGTTGCCGCCGCGGACGTGTCGATGTCGGCGGCGGAACGCTTCCTGATCTTCTCCGGCGCTTCGGGCACGAGCCCCGTCCTGCCGCTGATCCTCCCGTCGGCGTGGTACTGCACCTCGTAGAACCCCGGCACATAGACGCCTGCCACGGAGCAGAGAGAGCGCAGCAGCGCGTCCCGTCCCCTGTCACGGTCTTGCCGGAAGACGTCGATGAACTCCTGCACCACGTCCTCGCCCTCGCCGATGATCATGACGTCGAAGAAGTCCGTTAACGGTTCGGGATTGAAGAAGGTGCAGATGCCGCCCAGCAGGAGCAGCGGGTCCCCGGGCCCCCGCTCGCTCCGCAGGGCCGGGATGCCGGCGAGGTCCAGCATCTCGAGCACGTTCAGGTAGTCCTGTTCAAAAGAAACGGAAAAGGCAAGGATGTCGAAGTCCTTCACGGCCCGCCGGCTCTCAAGTGCCGCCAGCGCCGTGCCGGTGCGATGATGCTCTTCCCGGTCCTCCTCATCAGGCAGGAACACGCGCTCGCAGGCCGTGTCCTCCCTCCTGTTCAGCACGGAATAGATCTGGTGCACGCCCAGGTTCGACATGCCCACGTGGTAGGTGTTCGGATAGGCAAGGGCGATCTCCACCTCCATGCCGCGGGGCTTGTACACGGTCCCGCGCTCACGGGCGAGGAGTGCATCGGTCTTTTCAGTCAGCTTTCTGGTCATTTCCTGTCCGCCGGCAACGGAGAATATTTATGTTTTCAAAAGGTACCCGCTCAGGTACTCAGGTCAGCCTTGAGCGATAGGCGCTGTGAGCGTGCAGTGTAATCGCCCGCGGACCGAAAGCGCTGAGGATATAAGCACGTGCTCTGTTGAAGTTTCGGCGTATTATGGCACGCTAAGCGACAGAGCGAGCGGCTGACCTGAGTAATTACCTCAAAAGAAAGAGCATATAACCACTGGTCCCGCTGATCGGGACACACGGATGAACACAGGCTTTTTCGTTTCGTTATGCAGATGCCTTTAACCGTGTGCGGCCCCCGCCCGTGGTTCATCCCTTTTTTGCCCTGGCTTGTCCGGACCGCCTGTTCCGCTGCGGCGCTTCTTTCCCGTGATAATACAGCAGATTGCGCGGCGAATCAACAGGCAGGCGCCGCAAGCCTTGACGGGCCGCGGCTGCTGTGGTATATCTGGAGACAATGCGTTTCGGGAGGCATCTGTGGAAAGACTGAAAGAATATGTGAAATCCGTGGTCCTGGCGCTGATCATTGCCTTCGGCATCCGCGCCACGATCGTGCAGGCCTACGTGATCCCTACGGGCTCCATGATCCCCACGATCAGGGAGAACGACCGCATCATGAGCAACAAGTTCATCTACTTCTTCTCCGAGCCGTCGCCCGGCGACGTGGTCGTCTTCACCCCTCCTGAAGCGGCGCAGACCGACGCACCGCGCTTCGTAAAGCGGCTGATCGCCGTTGAAGGCGATTGGGTCGAGATCAGGGACGGCAGGGTCTACCGGAACAGCACACAGCTCTCGGAGCCTTATATCAACCAGTCGCCTGACTACACCGTGGGTCCGGTCCGCGTTCCCGACGGATACGTGTTCGTGCTGGGCGACAACAGGAGGAACAGCAACGACAGCCACTCCTGGGGGTTCCTGCCGAAGAAGAACATCTTCGCCAAGGCCATGTTCCGCTACTGGCCGCTGGACAGGATCGGCATGGTGCGGTGACCTGTTCGCACAATGGACTGTGGTAACCACGGATCAACAGGGGTCGACTGATGCTTGATCCTCAAGCCCTGATACATGATCCATGATGCCTGATTTAAAACTGGATCGTGCATCTTGCATCCTCTTTCGTGGTCCGCTTTTTCCGTATTGATCCGTGTCCAAATGTATTTACCCTCATGAATCTTCTCGACAACATCTCCATCGTTCTCGTCAGGACCAAGACGCCGGCGAACATCGGCGCCGCGGCCCGATGCATGATGAACACGGGCCTCTCGCGCCTGGTCCTCGTAGAGCCGAAGGGCCATCTGTCCGATGAGGCGCGGAAGCTCGCGGCCGGCGCGGACCGGGTCCTGGAGTCCGCGGTGGTCTGCGACACGCTTGCCCGGGCCGTTGCCGGCCACCACCTGGTCATCGGCACCTCGGGCCAGGCCGGCAAGCGCTGGAAGAACGTCCGGACCGTCCGCGACATGGCCGGCCATGCAGTGCCGCTCCTCGGCAGCAACCGCATTGCCCTCGTGTTCGGCAGGGAAGTGAGCGGCCTGGAGCAGGATGAGCTTGCCCTCTGCCACGAGCTGGCCGTGATCCCCTCCCATCAGGACTTCCCCTCGCTCAACCTGTCGCACGCCGTCATGGTAGTTGCCTACGAACTGTACCTCGCGTCGGGCGCCGCGGTTTCGCGCGAGGCGCCGCAGCTTGCCCCCTCCGGCGAGGTGGAAGCGCTCTATCTCCGCATGCAGACCGCCCTTGAGCGCATCGGCTTCCTGCATTCTGGCAACAAAGACCACATGATGCAGTCCCTGCGCCAGCTCTTCGGCAGGGCGGCGCTCGAGTCGCGTGATGTGCGCATACTCCAGGGCATAATCACTGAAGCAGAGCGCGCTTCGGCTGCTCAGGGCG
>JBBIHD010000272.1:0-3745 GCA_037447195.1 Nitrospirota bacterium
TAAGGTTTTCTCTGCGCTCTGAACGATCTCGGCGGTAAATTTTTGACAATACGATGCAGTGCGGCGGGAGGTGCGGCATGAAGACCCTGACAGCCCTGGACCTTCGCAGGAAGCTGGGCAGCGTGCTCAACGCGGTTGCGGAAAAAAAAGAGGCGGTGACGATCACGCGGGCGAATAAACCGCTTGCCGTCATCATCTCGGCTGAAGAGTACCGGGAAAAAGTGCTCCGCAGCGATCGGGGAAGGAAATTGCAGGAGCTTTCCTCCCGGATGGAGGCATGGAAGAAAGAGCACCGGAAAGAAACGACCGGCGTAGACCTGGCGGACGCGGTCCGGGAGATGAGGGACGGGAGATGATCGTCCTGGATGCCTCGGTGGTCCTGAAGTGGATCTTCGATGACAAGGAGGCATCCGACCGCGCCGGCCGGTTCAAGGACGAGCATGTTGCAGGCACGGATGTCGTGGCGGCGCCGGACCTCTTATTCTACGAAATAGCAAATGTATTGGCGACGAAAACGCGCCTGAGCGAGCGGGCAATATCGCAGGCCTTTGGGCTCCTGTGGGAATTCGAGTTCGAGCGCTTCGATCTTGGCGAGGCGGAATTTCTCGAAGGGCTGGCCTTGTCCAGGAAATATATGATAACGCTGTACGATGCATCGTACATCGTTCTTGCAAAACGGCTCAAATGCGCCTTTGTTACGTCCGACAAGAAGCTCTATGAGCGGGTAAAGACCCTGAAAATGGTGGAGCTCCTGTAGGCCTGCTCCGCGCTCCAGTCGCACAATCTGCATGCCGCATATCCCGGGGGCCAACGCTGCGCATGGGAACCATCCCTTCCGATCGCCTATAGGCTGGCAAAGTACGTGCGGAAGCCGAAGGGCGCCAGGCCCGGCCCGGTGGTCCTGTCGCGGCGGGCAACGATCATGGCAGCGCCGGTTGGCGATGAGCGGTGAGGGATGCTCCTGTCGTGAAACCGCATTCCGCGGTGTCCATATTCCCCTTGTCTTCACCCCCGGCCCCATGATAGAATGTAGCCAGAATTCTGGACAACATGCAGGAGGGAGTCATGAAGACATTGCCGCTTTCAGAGGTCAAGAACAATCTCAGCAAGCTGGTAGATCAGGTCGAATCGATCCAGGAAGAAATCACCATAACCCGGAATGGAAAGCCCGCAGCGGTGCTCGTCAGCCCCGATGAGTATGAAGGGTGGAAGGAAACGCTGGCCATCCGGTCGGACCCGCAATTCATGGCGGAAATCCGGAAGGGCATCAACTCACTCAAAAAGAAATCCAGGCTCTATCATCGGGTCGAAGATATTACGGGTTTGAAGGACTAGGCGGAGCCCATGCGAACGCTTCCTCCGATCCGCATCGGCAGCGATGTGGCCGCGTTTATCCGGACCCTTCATCCAGTATTGAAAAAAAGGGTCCATGCGGCCCTGCAGGAGATCCGGAAATTGCCGGAGAGCGGCAAGCAGCTCCAGAATGACCTGGAGGGGTATCGCAGTTTCAGGGTCGGCAAATTCAGGATTATTTTCCGGCCAGCATCGCGGGGTGAAATCAAAATAGTCGCCGTAGGACCACGGCAGACAATTTATGAGGAGACCCTTCGTCTTCTGGCAAAGGACCAGCGGCCCTAGGCGGATGGCGCCTCGGCTGTCAGGTCGAGCTTGTGAGCTGCAAGAAGCTGCCGGATCTGTCAAAAGTCATTTTTTGTTGCGCGACGGCGATTAGGGTGAGTAATGCTTCTATGGTGAACATATCTGATTCCGATCTGAAAGAAATACAACAACTCGTCAAGGACCTGAACGAGCACAACTACCGCTACCACGTCCTCGATGCGCCTGTCATCTCCGATGCCGACTATGACCGGATGTTCCGCCGGCTGAAGGAGCTTGAAGAGCAGCATCACTTCGTCCTGCCCGATTCTCCCACTGGCCGCGTTGGCGCGCCGCCTCTCGAAAAATTCGAAAAAGTGAAGCACGCCGAGCCCATGCTGTCACTCGACAATGCCTTCAACCACGACGAGGTGAGGGAGTTCGACGTGCGCGTGAAGCGCTTCCTGAAGTCCGACGCCGAGATCGAATACACCGTCGAGCCCAAGTACGACGGTCTTGCCATGGAGCTTACCTATAAGAACGGAATGCTGGTCCGGGCCGCGACGCGGGGCGACGGGTCTGAAGGCGAGGACGTGACCGTGAACGTCAGGACCATCAGGGCAATCCCCCTCCGGATCGAGGGCGTTCAGCCCGTTCCCGAGGTGATAGACATCCGGGGCGAAGTATATATGTATAGAGAGGACTTCGAGAAGCTGAACCGGGACCGGGAGAAGGCGGGCGAGCCGCCCTTTGCCAATCCGCGCAATGCCGCGGCCGGATCGGTTCGCCAGCTCGATTCTTCAATTACGGCGTCCCGGAACCTGCACATGGCCTGCTATGGCGCCGGAGCCATGAAAGGGGCCGAGTTCAGGAGCCAGCAGGAGTTCATGGAGTGGCTCCGGAAGGCATCCTTCCCCGTGCCGCAGGGATTCACGATCGCGAAAGGAGTCGAGAGCGTCATCGACGCCATAGGGAAGATCGAAGTGGAGCGCCTGCAGCTGCCTTTTGAGGCTGACGGCGCTGTGGTCAAGGTGAACGACTTCAAGCTTCAGAAAACACTGGGCGTCAAGACGCGCGAGCCGCGCTGGGCCACGGCCTACAAGTTCCCGGCCCACCAGGGAACGACAGTGATCGAGGACATCATTGCGAGCGTGGGCAGGACCGGGGCGATCACGCCGGTGGCCGTGCTCACGCCGGTGCGCATCGGCGGCGTGACCGTGGCGCGTTCCACGCTCCACAACTGGGACGAGATCGAGCGTAAGGACATCCGGATCAAGGACGCCGTCGTGATCGAGCGGGCAGGCGACGTGATCCCCCGCGTGGTGGCGGTCCTGACGGACAAACGGACGGGCAGGGAGAGGAAGTTCCCGCCGCCTGAGAAGTGCCCCGTCTGCGGGTCCGAGGTGGAGCGCGGGGTAGGGGAGGTCGCGTTCCGCTGCATCGGCCTGAACTGCGAGGCCCAAGTGCTGGAGCGCATACGGCATTATGCCTCGCGCGGCGCCATGGACATCGAGCATCTCGGCGAGAAGAACGTGGAGCTGCTTTATTCCCAGGGTATCATACGCCATTTTGCGGACCTCTATACCGTGAAGAAAGAACAGCTGCTGGAACTTCCGCGCTTCGCCGACAAGTCGGCCCGGAACCTTGTTGATGCCATTGAAAAGAGCAAAAGGACGACGCTCAGCAGGTTCCTCTTTGCCCTGGGCATCCTGCATGTGGGCGAGTTCGCCGCCAGGCTGCTGGCGCGGAACTTTAAAACACTCGGCGACCTGTATAACGTGAAGCCTGAACGGATCCTCGAGATCAAGCAGATGGGCGACAAGCTGGCCGCCTCCATCTCGCATTTCTTCAGCGACGGTGAGAACCTCCGCACCCTTGATGCGCTCATGAAGCTCGGCATCGAGATCTCGAACCCGGACTATCTGGCGGCAGGGGCGCAGCCTGAGGGAGTGTTCGCGGGCAAGTCCATCGTCATTACGGGCACGCTTTCGAAGCCGCGGGAGGCTTTTGAAGCGCTTATCGAGCAGCACGGCGGCCGGGCAGCGGGCTCGGTGTCCAAAAAGACGAGCTTTGTGCTCGCCGGCGAAGAGGCCGGCAGCAAGCTGGCGAAGGCGAAGGAATTGGGTGTGAAGGTGATCAGCGAGGAAGA
>JBBIHD010000273.1:0-3741 GCA_037447195.1 Nitrospirota bacterium
CTGTGCCCGCGCTGCTGCTACGTCTGCCTGCGCCTTGAGCATTTCCGGCCGTCTGGCCAGGGCCTCGGCCTGCGCTGCTTCAAGGCCCGTGACCTCTGCGGGAAGCGACAGGACGTCCTCGATCGCCACAGGCGCGCCCGGAGCGGCGCCCATGGCATTGTTCAGGGAGATCATGCGCACCCGCGCGGAGTTCTTCGCATTGATCACGCCGAGCCTTGCATTGTTCACTTCCACCTCTGCCCGCGTCACATCGAACCGCGGTTTTGCGCCTGCGCGGAAAAAGGCCTGGGCCTGGGCAAGATGCCGGTTTGCCTGCTTGAGGGTCTGCTCCGCTACGGTCACGAGCCGTTCGGCCTGCAGGAGCGCGTAATAGGCTTCCTTTACGTTCAGGACCACGGTCTGCCGGACCCGTTCGAGGTCCCATTCCGATGCCTGCACGCCCGAACGGGCTGCGTCGACGGCATTGCCGGTGCGTCCGAAATCATAGAGCGTCTGGTTCAGTGAAAGGGAGGTCGTGGCGCTTTTCGTGACGTTGTCGCCCAGGGCGCCTGTTGAATGGCTCTCTGAATATCCCACGGAAGCCTGCACCTGGGGGAAATAACGTGAACGCGCCTGGCCGAAGCGGCCCTGCGCCGCGTTCATGGCCCCTTCGGCCGCACGGATGCTCGGGTGGCTCCTGATCGCCGCATCGATGCAGTCCCGAAGCGTGAGCTTGTCCGGCGCGGCGCCAGGCGCCGGGGAAGCAAAAAAGCAGACAAGGCCGATGACGATGGCGAACCTGATCATCATACTGTCATTCCCCGTTCTTGAAGAACATAAGGTGCTTGCAACTTCCCGGATCTTCAGGTATAACAGACTCCATGCGAACCATCTTCAAGCCCGTTGACATCATCTCCCTGGCCTTCGTCCTGCTGCTGCTGGCGATAACGGCCCTGTTCTTCGCATCAATACCTCACTGGCCATGGCAGATAGCCCGATACGGCCTGCTGGTTGCGGGTATAACGGCCATCTCGTTCTATGCCGCCCGATCGAATACCTGGAGGCCTGCATTCTATCTGCGCGCCTTCATGCCGATCTTCATCATCCTCGTGGCCTTTGACAGCCTTGGCGACCTTATCCCCTGGATCCGGCCCCGCTATCTCGACGATGCGCTCATCAGGATCGATCATGCGGTCTTCGGCGTCCATCCCACGGTCTGGATGGAGCGCTTCATCCACCCTGTTCTGACCAATGCGCTCATGCTCGCCTACCTTACCTATTACCCGATGGCGATCGTGCTCGCCGTTCTGCTCTTGAGAAAAGACCGCGCCTTCGAGTTCGACGAGGCCCTATTCGGGATCGTTCTTTGCTTTTATCTGTCTTATATCGGATACCTGCTGGTGCCGGCTGTGGGCCCCCGCTTCACGCTCGTTGACCTCCAGACCGCGGATCTCCAGGCAAGCCCCTTCACCCTTGCGGCCAAAGATATCCTGAACACGCTGGAGCACAACAAGACCGATGCCTTTCCCAGCGGCCACACGGCCGTTGCGCTCATGACGCTCTACTACGCGCGGAAGTTCCGGGAGAAGGTCTACGCGGCGGTCCTGGTCCCGACCGTTCTCGCCCTGATCCTCGCAACGGTCTATCTCAGATACCATTATGTCATTGATGTGGTCGCAGGGGTGCTGCTTGCGATACTGACCATCGGGATCGCGCCGGCGCTCCACCGGCGCCTTTCCCGAAGGGACATTTCAGGTGACAGCGCCGGAAAGTGACAGCGCCTACGCGACAGCCCTTCCGCCTTCAGCAGGGCAGCAGTATCACAGGCTCAGCCTGAGCAGAAGCTCCATCACCCCGCCTGATACAACGGGAATGGCAAGATTGTCGTTCACCGGGACCGGAAGCAGTTCGACAACAGCCGCAACCAGCGCGCCCGTCAGCATCACCCAGGGCGTCAGGCCGATCCCGAAGAGATGCAGCAGGAACCCCGCGGTAATCGCGGCAACGATGAACGCTGCCGTGCCTTCCAGGCTCTTGCCCCCGATCTTCGTCCTGCCGAACCGCTGGCCGATGATCGCTGCGGCCACGTCGCCGAATGCAAGAAAGCAGATGCCTGCAGCGGCGACCTCAGGAGAAAAAAGGAAAAAGGACAGGCCGATGCCCAGGATATAAGGCGGCGTCCCGGTCAGCCGGTCTGCCTCCTTTTCGCGGATGATGCTCCCGAAGCGCTCGAACACGAACCGGTTCATCGCCGGCGCCTTCAGCCGTACAATGTCCAGGGCCAGAACGACGCCAAACAAGACTCCGTAGAACAGGAGCGCCCGCTCCCTGCCCGCGAGAAAATAGACGGACAGCAGCGCCACGCCGCCGAGGGAATGGTATATTTTTCTGCCCTGCGGGTCCATGAATGATATCCCTGCCTGTTAAAGGGACCGTCCCCTTTGATTCCAGGGGGACTGCCCCTGTCTTCGGGGAGCATTGGCAAGATGAATGTTTTCCGAATTATTCGACGGTCACAATATGCGCTCGAAGATCCGGTACTTCTTGTACAGCTTACCGCCCATGAGTTCGCAGCCCTTCTGCATCAGCACGTTGTCCTCAAGGACCCAGGACATCTCGGCGCGCTCGTATCCCCTCTTCATCGCCGCCTTGAATGACGCGAGATAGAGCATGGCCTCGATGCCTTTTCTCCGGTACTCTTCCTTCACGCCCAGGGTGAGCACGCGAATATCCTTTATCGTGCGGGAATGCCACAGGAACTTGATCACCTCGACAGGCCCCAGCTTGCCGTTCAGTTTGCTCAGCACCTGGTTGAAATCCGGCACTGCCATGAAGAAGGCCACGGGGTCGCCGTTCACCTCGGCCATGATCAGCAGCTCCGCCACGAGCAGGGGCTTGAGCCGGTCCGCCAGGGAATCGATCTCTTCCTCCGTCATGGGCACGAACCCCCAGTTGTGGACCCAGGCGGAATTGTAGATGTCCTTGACCGCCGCCAGTTCCTTCTGGAACTTCCTCATGTTCGCCGGCCGGACCACCAGTCCCGGGATCCTTTTCCGCAGTGATGCGGCCAGCTTTTCGAGCCGGTCCCCTGACGGCACGTCCTTGATGATCGAGATATAGGCATAGAGGTCCTTGACCTTGGCCATGCCGCAGTGTTCCATGTAGTCGAGATAGTACGGAGGAGTATAGGGCATCATGATCATGGGAGGGCTGTCGAACCCTTCGACGAGGAAGCCGCATTCATCGTTCACCGAGGGGTTCATGGGTCCGCGCATCGTCACGATCGAGCGCTCCTTCAACCACCCTCCGGCTGCGTTCAGCAGCCCCTCTGCCGCGTCGACCTTGCCGGGCAGGCACTCGAAGAACCCGAAGAAGCCGACCTGCTCGTTATGCGTATTGATGTGGATGCGATCGATGATCGCGGCGATCCTGCCGACCACCTGGCCGTTCTCGCGGGCAAGGAACAAGGCCGACTCGGCGTGTTTGAAAAAGGGGTTCTTGCCGCTCAGAATGAACTCCATCTCCTTCAGCAGCGGCGGCGCCCAGTGCGGGCTCCCCTCATAGACCTTCCAGGGGAAGCGTATGAACTGGTCCATCGACTGTTTGTCAGAAATGAGATCGATATTCATAGATTAATGAAACCGTGAATAACCGGATTTAACCACAGAGCCACAGAGGGCACGGAGAAAATACCTTTCATTCTAAATTCGTAACTGCTCAGGTCTGTCTCACACAAAGCCACAAAGCTCACGAAGAAAGGCT
>JBBIHD010000274.1:0-3727 GCA_037447195.1 Nitrospirota bacterium
CGTGATCGCACCGGTGAGCCCTGCGGCGGCAGCCGTCTCGGGCGAACAGAGATAGACCTGGTCGTCCTTCGTGCCGGAGCGGCCGGGAAAATTTCTCGGAAAGGTTCGCAGGCTCACTTCGCCCGTGCCGGGCGCCTGGCCCATGCCGATGCAGCCCTGGCATCCGGGCTCGTGGATGCGCGCGCCCGCGGACAGGAAGTCCAGCAGGCCGCCGGCCTGGTACACGTTCTCCGTTACCTGGCGGCTGCCGGGGTTCACATTGAAGGACACGTCAGGATGGACCTGCCGCCCTGCCACGATCTTCGCCGCGACCATCAGGTCGCGAAAGGAAGAGTTCACGCTGCTGCCCACGATCACCTGGTGCACCTTCGTACCCGCCACCTCCCGCACCGGCACCACCTTGCCCGGCGACGAGGGCTTCGCGATCAACGGCTCGAGCGTTGAAAGATCGATCTCGGCATGCTCATCATACCCGGCGCCTTCATCGGCAGCCAGCTCCGTCCATGCCCCGCCCCTGCCCTGGGCGGCAAGATATTCCCGCGTCCGGTCATCGGAGGGAAAGATCGTGCTCGTTGCGCCCAGTTCCGTGCCCATATTGCCGATGGTCTCGCGGTCCGTTGCCGAGAGCGTTCTGACGCCAGGGCCGTAGTATTCCACGACCTTGCCCACGCAGCCCTTCACGTCATAGCGCCGCAGCATCTCGAGGATCACATCCTTGGCACTCACCCAGTCGGGCAGCGAGCCCGTAAGCTTCACACCCAGCACCTTCGGGCAGGGAAGATGATAGGGAAAACCAGCCATTGCCAGGGCAACATCCAGTCCGCCTGCCCCTATGCCGAGCATGGACAGGCCTGCCGCGCCCGGCGTGTGGCTGTCAGCTCCCAGGAGGGTCTTGCCCGGAACGCCGAAGCGCTCCATATGCACCTGATGCGACACGCCGTTGCCCGGCCTGCTGAAGTGGATCCCGTACCGGGCAGCCGCGGTCTGGAGGAAGCGGTGGTCATCGGCGTTCTTGTTGTCAGCCTGGAGCAGGTTATGGTCAACATACTGAGCCGCCAGCCCCGCCTTTACCGTGTCGATGCCGAGGGCCTCGAACTCCAGCATGGCAAGCGTGCCTGTGGCGTCCTGCAGAAGGGTATGGTCGATCGTTATGGAGATCTCATTGCCCGGCTTAAGTTCGCCTTCCACGAGATGAGATCCCAGTATTTTGTGCGTCAGGTTCCGTTTCATGGCGTGCACCTCCGGCACCTGAGGATCGCAAGGCGCTGCTTAATTGAGATATTTATTGTCTTGTTTGACCCTAACGCCTGTTTTAATTGTACCATGGGCAGAATGAATGTCAACGAAATGCGCCTCCCAAAGAGGTCCTGCGAGCTGTACTGCAGTTCTGTTGCCGGGTTTGTTGTTGCGATAATGTTATGAACTGGTCAGCGACAGATCCTTTTCACAGCCTTCCGTTCCTCATTATTTAGTCGTAGAGGATTTTGCGTCTCTTTTTGACAGGACCCTGTCTCCCGTCTAGACTGAAAGTAGCTGCACCCGTTCATCCTGATTCGTTGTTGCCTTCTTAAAGTTTCGATCCTTTCAAACGATCACTACAGATGCTGACGCGTTCGAACTGTCCGGTTCGCTCGCGTGCGAACGCCGGCATCATGCTGCAGAACGAGGTGAGTTGTCTGGTCCGAAAGGAAAGGAGGATATGCCATGAAACGGTTCATCTGGATAGTGGCGCTGATGATCGCGGCAGCTCCGCTCACAGCCCAGGGCGAGTATGCAACGCTCGACGAGCTCGCCAGGGCTTACAGCGTGGACAAGTGCAAGACCTGCCACGCAAAGGTGCACGGCGAGTGGACGTCGTCGTACCACTCGCAGTCGGTGGTCCATTCCCTGGGAGGCATACGGAACTTCATCGTTGTGGGCCTGGGCCAGGAGTGGAAAAAGCCCGTGAACAGGGACAACCTCATGCGCTGCATGGCCTGCCACGCGCCGCAGCTCGCCGAAGCCTCCGAGGGCCTCGCCAAGCAGGTCGCAGACCTGATCATCGCCGCAGTGGATGAAAAGGACGAAAAGAAGAAGGACGCGGCAAAAAAGGAGCTCGCCAGGCTGAACGTGAACTGCATCATCTGCCACAACACGAAGATCATCCTCGAAAAGAACCTGAAGGGCGATCCGAAGCCGAACGTCTACTACGGTCCGACGGGAAAGCCGTCGCCAGCCCATGGCTCGGCAAAATCGAAGGAGATACAGACGGCCCTGTTCTGCGGCCAATGCCATGGCATCTACACGCCTCCTGACGGCGACATCATCCAGTGCAATACGCTCTACGGCAGCTACCAGGAGGCCTACCGCGGGAATGGGGGTTCCGAAACCTGCCAGGACTGTCACATGCGCGCCAAGAACCGGGGCCACAAGTTCCCGGGCGCCTATGAAGTGGAGATCGTGAAGGATGGCGTAGGGCTTGACGTGCAGGCCGCATCGATCAAGCTCACGCCGGGCAAGTGGGTCCCCACAGCCATTGTGACCGTCGGCCTCACGAACAAGGCCGGCCACCGGATCCCCGATGGCTGACTGTGGTCCGCCAAGCTGGTCCTGGAAGTGACCGCCAAAACGGATACAGGGAAAACGATCGCAATGGGAAAGAAGGAATACTGGGAGCTGGGCGTTGACATCGACGGAGACCACCGCATGGGCGCCTGGCAGATCAAGGAGGTCATTGACCTGACCCTGCCGCCCCGCAAGACCACGAAGGAACGGTTCGTCACCGAGCTGGGCGAGGGCGTGAAGAGCGCCGACGTGGAGGTGAAGGTGACCTATTATCCCTCGGCAAAGCATGAACTGGTCATCCTCAGGGAAGTGAAGAAGCTGACCTTCTGAACAATACGAGCGATGGTGTGAACTGACGCCGGGCCCCCAGGGGCCCGGTTTTTTATAGGGCCGCAAGGCCTAATCACTGCCCCCTGAATGGAGAGGATACCCGGCCCGTGGAGTTGGCCGAAGTCCGCACAGATCAAAAGATGCTGAACTCAAAATACTTCTTGGGGTTCTTCTTGATGTCCTTCACCAGCTCGTTCAGCTCCTTCACCGTCGAGCGCAGGTCATCCTTCAGCTCCCGGTCGCTGATAAGGCTGCCCATGGCGCCCTCGCCCTTATCGATGCGGTCGAGAACGGCGCTCAGCTTCAGCGTGGCAGCGTTCATGTTCACGTAGAGGCTCTCGTCATCGATAAGGCGCCGCATCGTGCCTTTCGACTCTGCAAGCCGTTTCGCAAATACGTCGAGGGACTCCGAGGCCTTCAGGAACCGCTGGTAGACCTCGGGATCGCTGATCATCTTGTTCAACGTGCCTTCCGAGGCCTTCAATTCCCTGGCAAAGCTGCGGATGTCCCGTGCCGAGGCTGCCAGGTCCCGGTAAAGCGTATCCTCGCGGATCAGCCGCCCCAGCGTGCCCCGCTCGCTCTCGATCCTGTCCACGAACTGGGTCAGCTCCTCGCCGATCTCCGGCGGGGTCTTGCCTTCCATCTTGTCCTCCGGCATCAGGGCCGGCGCATCGCGCGACCCCATGCTCAGCTCAACATACTTGTCGCCCAGCAGGCCCAGCGTCCGGATCGTGGCGGTAGAGTCCTTCTTGAGATAGGCCCGCGCCGACTTGTCGATGTTCATCGTCGCAATGATGCGCTCGTCGGCTGTGAGCTGTATGGACCGCACAGACCCCACCTGGACCCCGGCGAA
>JBBIHD010000275.1:0-2567 GCA_037447195.1 Nitrospirota bacterium
GGTCCAGGCAGACACAGGTATAGCCCAGCCTCCTGAGCTCCGAGGCGATCCTGCGTGCCGTGTCGCCCGTTGTCATGCGCTCGAAGTCGCCGGGGCTGATCTCGATCCGAGCCGTGTCTCCGTGATGGCGCACGCGCACCTGCCGGAATCCCATTCCGACGAGCACGTCCTCGGCTTTCCCGATGGTGTTCAGGATCGCGGGCGTGACCCGTGTGCCATAGGGGATGCGGGAGGCAAGGCAGGCAAGAGACGGTTTGTCCCACAGGGGAAGGTTGAGCGAGCGTGCAAGTTCGCGGACGTCCTGCTTCGTCAGTTCCGCCTCGATGAGCGGGCTTCGCACTGAATGTTCCGCTGCTGCCCGCCTGCCGGGGCGATGATCGGCAAGATCGTCCAGGTTGGAGCCGTCAAGGACCTGCGCGAACCCGCGTTCGCGGGCAAGGGATGCGAGCTTTCCGAACAGCTCGCTTTTGCAGAAATAGCAGCGTTCAGGGGTGTTCTTGCAGAAGTCTTCGGACCGCAGCTCGTCGCTTTCGATGACCAGATGGGCCGCGCCAACGGACCTGGCGAATTCCCGGGCATCAGCAAGTTCAACTGCAGGATAGGTCTCGGAAAGGGCGGTCACAGCCAGGAACTTACCGCCCAGAGCTTCCCTGCCCGCCTTCAGCAGCAGGGAGCTGTCCACGCCGCCCGAATAGGCGAGCACGGCGCTCTCCATGCCGCGCAGGATCTCCGCAAGGCGAACCCATTTCTCATGCACACTCATTTTTCCGATAATAGCACAGCCCTCAGAACAGTGTCAAATGCAACGTAGCGCTGCTCACTGCACGGCGCGGTTCTCGAAATCCTGGATGATCCGGACATTCTCCCGGTCGATATCGCTCAGCGCTCCATCGGAGTAGGCCGGCGACGGGCGATACCAGGGCTTGCGCGAAAAATACTCCCGCAGGTCCAGGGCATCGAAGGTCCTGCCGTACCGCGCATAGACCTCGTTGCGCATGGCCCGAAGCTCGCCGGCGCTCCTGCCGTGCAGTTCAGCTTCGGACAGCACGCGGTCTGCAGGCGTGAGATAGCCTGTTTCCTGATAGAGATGTTCGGGGATGGCCGATGAGCCTTCTGCCACGGGAGCCTCTGTCTTGGGAGGCGCCACCGCCTGGTAGGCCAGTTCAAGCTTCACCTTGTCAAGCTGCTGCTTTGCTCCGGGCAGCTCGGGATTGAGCTTCACGGCCTGTTCGAGCAGGGTCTTTGCCGCTGCCAGGTCCCGGACCGAGACCTTCAGCATGGCCAGTTCAAAGAGTATCCCGGCGGCTTCCGCCTTCTTGCCCTTTTTCCGGTACAGGGCCGTCATCTCGTTCATCACGTCCTCCCTGCCGGCCTTGATCCGGTCGAGGAGGGACACGTAGGTCTCGTCATCCTGAAAGCCGGCCAGGGGGTCTGCGGAGTCCCGGTAATGGGACAGGACATAGGTCTTGGGGGCCTCGCCTTTGACGAAGTCATGGCGGGGCTTGGTGCCGAGGAAGATGGTCCCCGTGTACTCAGGGGCCCGGACGCGGAACTCCGGCTTCTGGGCCTGGAGCCACGTGACAAGCTGGGCCGCCTCGGTTCTTGCCTCAAGCGAGTTCTTCGGCGTGAGCTTCATCCGGAGCAGCCGGGCGGCGAGCAGGTGGTGGCTCTTGTCAAATAGCTTCAGTTGACCGAGCCAGAAATCGGCCTCTGCTGTTCCGGTGCGATAGAGGCCAAGGGACCTGACGAACATATAGTACAGGAACGAGTCCATGTACTTGCTCTGGGCAAGTCCGGCGTTCTCGGCGATGCGCTTCGCCTCTGCGTAGATCTCCGACGACTTCTTCGTCTTTTCCGTGAGGTTCAGGATGTCCAGGAACTTCTTGTCGATGTCCTTGTCGTTCTTGTAATCCGGGGCGACGCTTTCCAGGCGCTTCGTGTTCGCTGCCAGGTCCCATTCAGCGGCGGAGACTGACGAGGAAACGAAGATGCCGAGCATCAGCAGGAGCGGGATGATGATCCTTGCCATAGAACCTCCCTCATGCGGCAGAATTTTGCTCGTCGTCACTTCACGGCAGAGGCTGCGCTGAAGCCCAGCTTGGCCGACAGCATATCGCCGGCCTCCCTGAGCTGCCTGATAACGTCACCCTGCAGCACCTTCGCGTCCGTCAGCCGGCTCGCCGGCGCCACGATGCCCACGGAGGCGATCACCTTCTTCGAAAAATCACGCACCGCCACGGCTGCGCTGCGCACCTCGAGGTCGCACTCCTCGTCCTCGAAGGCATAGCCCTTGTCCTGCGCCGTTTTCATGGCGGCAAGAAGGGCGTCCCGCGTTTTAATGCTCTTCTCCGTAAGCGTCGGAAGCTCCTGCTCCGGGTAGATCCGCTCGATCTCCGCGGACGCCAGGAGCGCAAGCTGCGCCTTGCCCACGGCCGTGCAGCAGGCAGGCAGCATGGCGCCGACGCGCGAAATGGCGCGCACCGTCTTGTCCGTTTCCACGCTGTCCATGAAGATCACCTTGTTCGCGCGCAGCACTGCAACGACGGTCGTTTCGCCCGTGGCGGCCA
>JBBIHD010000275.1:2577-3697 GCA_037447195.1 Nitrospirota bacterium
GAGGATCGGCCTTGCCTGGCGCCGGCACTCGCGATGCTCAATGAAGGTGGCGCCGATCTGGAGCGTCTTTGGCCCCAGGCGGTAGTTCTCGGTCTCCTTGTTCTGCTCGATGTAATGGCGATGCTCCAGCGTGGCAAGCAGCCGGAACACGTTGTTCTTGTGCAGCCCCAGCCGCTTCGACAGCTCGGTCACGCCCAGTTCGTCCTCGGTCTTGGTGAACGATTCCAGGATGTCCAGGGCATGAGAGACCGACTGGATCAGATAATTTGCTTTTTCCCGCTTCATTCCGGACTCCTTGTCACAGCACGATCAGTGACCGAAATTGGAAACAGTGACCCTGCCTCTTCCCATCCTCACAACTTCCCACCTTCTTACCTGCCTGCTCCTCCGTTATCAGGGCCGGTCGCCTTTTCTGACCGGATACCCCTTCATGAGCCACTCAGGCATTCCGCCCTGGAACACCATGAGATAGGTATAACCCATTTCGAGCGCCGCGACCGCGGCAGCCTGGCTCAGGGTTCAGCCTGCGCCGCGGCAGTAGAAGACCAGCGGAGTTGCCTTGTCCTTCGGCAGCTTTGCCCGATCGACCTTCATCCGCTCCGCGGGAATGCTGATCGCGCCTGCCACATGCCCCTCCCGGTATTCCTCGGGAAGCCGCGTGTCGATGACCACGACCTTCCGCTTCCCCTCCATCATGGACTTGAGCTGTTCAGCGCTCACCACGGGATATTGTGCCTGCGCTGCCGCGGGAACCAGGAATACGGCTACATACAAAAGGATCAAATATATTCTCTTCTGCATAGGTTGACAAACCTCCGTTTCTAAAACGCTTGTTTAGTTTTATTATAATGACAATCGATTGTCAAGAGAAAATAGGCGTATAAACGATCATCCTGATATGGCAGTTGGAACACGGATGAACACGGTAAAGACGGAAAAAACAGGGGCACTTTATCTTTCTGATGATTCACCAGTTCGGTGACTCGTGCATTTGG
Source organism: Nitrospirota bacterium (assembly GCA_037447195.1). Classification (GTDB taxonomy): domain Bacteria; phylum Nitrospirota; class UBA9217; order UBA9217; family UBA9217; genus GWC2-57-13. The sequence goes on from JBBIHD010000275.1 coordinate 3,573, forward strand.
TTCAAGCTTCTGAAAATTCGCGTCAATTCGCGTTTACCCCGTTAGAAGATTCGTATTTCTAACGGGGTGAATTCGCGGCAAAATGCTTTTTTTCAGGATCATTAAAGATCACAGCATGATGAGGG
>JBBIHD010000276.1:0-2903 GCA_037447195.1 Nitrospirota bacterium
TCCAATGTCCCATGGTTGACAGGAACGCGGGTTATGGTATTATTTCGTGAGCTGGAGGCATACCATGCGTGCCTATAAAAAGTACGTAACGATAAAGGATCCGAAAAGCCTCACGCTCTCCGACCTTCCCTTCCGGCCCGGCCAGCGCGTCGAAGTGGTCATGCTCGCCGAGGACGAGGAGCAGGAAAAGCGGGTGCAGGAGCTTCGCGCGCTGCTGCAAAAGACCCAGGCCCTTCCTGAGGCGAAGGCGGTCAGCGAGGACATCATCGACGAGGAGATCGCCCGGTACCGGGCGGGCCGATGAAGCTCGTCATCGATACCAACGTCCTGGTATCTGCCGTGTTGAAAGACCGGGCGCCCGAAGAGGTCATTCTGTTTGCTGCCTCCCGGCCCGATGTCGAGTGGATAGTCAGCCCTGAGATCCTTGCGGAATACAGGGAAGTCCTGAAGCGTGATAAATTTCGACTTCCCGGCGATATTCTGCAAGCCTGGTTCTCGCTCATCGATTCTCTCACAACCCTAGTAGCCGCCGACGTGCTCGTCGATTTTCCCCGTGACCAGAAAGATGCCAAATTTCTCGCCTGTGCCCTCGTCGCGAACGCGGATTATTTTATAACGGGCGACCGCGATTTCGATCAGCCCAGAAGGATGCTCGACACGACCGTTCTTTCCGTAGCGCAGTTCAAGCGGATCGTCATGACGCTGTGAGCATCATGCCGGACTCGAAGCGTTCCGTAAGGCGGGCTCCATTAAGAACCGTCAATTCAAGAGCATGTCGCCGCTCTGTCAAACCCTTTTGTACCGCCCATGGTGCTGGGTGAACCTGAAACGGCAAGCTCAGGGGCGATTATTCACTGTTCATTAATGCCGATTTGTTGTATCTTCTGCTGCAGGTACGCTCGTGCCGGCTGTCATGACTTCATCCTGCCCTGGAGGGCATCATAATGGGTCAAAGGCTTTTTCCGCTCCTTCTCGTTGTATTCTCGGTCCTGTTCACTTCCTGCGCTTCCCATTCACCTGTTGCGGCCCCTGAAACAGCAATCGCTCCTGCGGAGAGTGCCGGAGCAGTGGCCATTAAAAGCGTCCGGCTGAACGGCGCAGCGGGCCGGGCATCTGTTGTGCCGGGCGAGACGATCATGGGTTCGCTAGCCTACCAGATATGGGACCAGCAGGATTGTCCGGGATGCACAAGCCAGATCGTGATCGGGATAGGCACTGAAGGCCTGGACTGCGCCTTCGACGGCGTGCCCGGCCCTCATCCCGGGACATTCGGGACAGGAGGGTTTGATATATTCGCACCCGCTTCACCGGGCCAGTATGATCTCCTGTACAAGCGGACCCTGGCGGACAACTGCGAACTGGCAAAGAACTTCTATAAGCAGTCCCCTCCGTCATCTGCGGACGTGATCGGGACGATCCTCGTTGCCGGAGCACTTCCGGCAAAGGAGCGGAGCGAAGCGCCGGCGGTGGGATCAGTTCAGGCTGTGACAGCGGATATTCAGGAAGCGGTAACGGAGCCCAAGGCGGAAGGCGCGACGGAGAAAGGACCGGAGGCATCAGCAGCTGCCGCGAAGGAAGTCGTTGCGGGCGAGATGATGACCGTCAAGATATACTACCGGAACACGAAGCGTGACAAGCGGGGAAGCTGCAGCAAGGTGTTTCCTGTCATGCGGCAGCATCCGAAAACGCGCGCCGTTGCCCGGGCCGCACTGGAAGAACTGTTCAAGGGGCCCACGCAGGAAGAACAGGCGCTGGGCTACAGCTCCCGGTTCTCGGAAAAGTCAGCGGCCATGCTGAAAGGGGTAACGATCAGGAAAAATACGGCCTACGTGGACCTGAAAGACCAGCGGGAGGCTCTGGCTGACGCGGGCCTGTCCTGCAGCGCCGTGCAGCTGCTTTCCGAGATGACCCGAACCATGAAGCAGTTCCGTACGGTCAAGGGTGTCATATTCGCCATTGAAGGCAGTCCGAAAGAATTCTACGACTGGCTGAACATCCCCTGCAGGGAGAAGAATTGCTATGATCCGGGGCCTTTTCAGCGCCGGTAAGGTGTTCGCATCCGGTTGGCCGCAAGGCAGGTCGCATGAAAAAATGTCCGTTCCAGAACAGTTCGCCGCTCTCAGGCGGCCTGTGGCCATGGGATTTGCGGCCCATATGCACCACTGGTTCCTGGGCGCCGCCGCACTGCACCTGATCGCCTCCGCTAGATTTGGACCTGCCAGTAACAGCCCAGCTGCGCCTTGACATATCGTCAGGCTGATGCTACGTTCGTACTATGTTGTGCCTCGGTTGGAAAAAGAGAAAGGCATCGACTGGAATCGCTCGTCAGCGTATTTTTTCGAGTGGTGCCTCAAGACTGAAATCATTTACCTTCCTGATGCGTGCAGCCCTGCCGCTCCTGGCCATTCTGTCCTTCAGCTGCGGAAACAGCGGTCCGGACGCCACTCCGCCGGATAACAACGACTACATCGATCCTGCTGATTTCGTCTGCGTCTCTGACCCGGCGCCGCAGTTCACGGCCTACGCCACGGACCTGGACCTCATCCCCTTCATCGTGCCCCTCGGTACGGCGAGCGGCAACGAGATCAAGAACAGGACCTACGTGCATACGGGCGCGGGAAACCGCGTTCCCGTGTATGCTCCCGTTGATGCCGTCCTGACGGGAGGCGCATACAAAGGTCCCACGCTCGATGCGTCCGATTACAGACTGGACTTTACGGCGAGCTGCGAGATCGCCTTTACCCTCGACCACATAACCGAGCCGGCGGAAAAGATCAGGAGCGTCTATCCTGCAACGCCTTCGACTTCATCGGTGGGACAGCAGCTCAGCTCCTTCGTGATCGTGCGGGCCGGCGAGCTGATCGGATACACGACGGGAACACAGCAGGCTGGGTCGTGGGATT
>JBBIHD010000276.1:2918-3681 GCA_037447195.1 Nitrospirota bacterium
CTTCGATTCCGGGCACCGGAACGTGTTCATCAACGGGACCCGATACGAAACGACGCCCAATCTTTGGGCCATTTGCATGCCCGTTGCCCCTATGACCTTTATCCTGCGGATATGCGGGACGCCCAGTACGCGCTGTTCGCCGATCCCGGTGGAACAAGAGTCGACGGCGCCGGCTGCAGGAGCGCGTCGAGGGATATTGCAGGCGCCCTGTCCGGTCAATGGTTCCTTGATGTTGGCGCGGGCGCGTACGATGGCCAGATAGCCATTGCAAAGGAGCTGACTGGTGATGTGAGGCTTGCGCTGGGCACAAACCCTTCGGGGATAGGGAGCATGATCATTGGATCAGGAGGCTCAGGTCATGCTGACCCGGAGAATACGGCGGTCACTGAACACTGCTACAGTGATGTCACCGGGTACGCATTCTTCCGCATCGAGTCGGGTGATACGACCCAAATGGATGTGCATGTCAGCAGCGGACTCTGCCCTGCATCGTTCCCGACGAGCGGCTATGTTGCCTATTCGCGGTGACTTGACCGTTGCCCCGCGCGGGTGGATCTCCCCCACCTGTAGTATTGATTGAATCCCTCCCCTGTCACGGTCCTGAGCGTTTCACTATGGGACAACCTCCTGTTCCCTCAGCGCCGTGTGTTGCCGCTTGCTCCTCGTGTCTATCCCTGCTAAAGGTCGGTGACAACAGCTATAATGTCTAAAAACGGCAGTTGGAACACGGATGCACACGGTAACGACGGAAAAAACAAGGGCA
>JBBIHD010000277.1:0-3659 GCA_037447195.1 Nitrospirota bacterium
CGGAAGGTTCTCTGCCGCCGGGTATGCCGTTGCGCGCCGGCCCTTTTCTTTCCGCGGCGCAGTCCATCACAATATCATCGCCGAGCTGCGGGGCAGCTCCTGTCCCGGCGAGATCCTGGTCGTAGGGGCCCATTATGATACGGTGCGCACGACGCCCGGCGCTGACGACAATGCAAGCGGCGTGGCAGGCATGCTGGCCCTGGCTGAACTGCTCGCCCGGTCCGGACCGGCAAGGACGGTCCGGTTCGTTGCCTTCGCCTGCGAAGAGCCTCCCGCTTTCCGGTCGCGCCACATGGGGAGCTATCACTATGCCCGGAGCCTGAAGGAGCAGGGCGAGGACGTACGGGGCATGATCTGCCTCGAGATGATCGGGTTCTTCTGCGACGGTCGGGGATCGCAGCTCTATCCGCTGCCGCTCTTCAAGCTTGCCTTCCCCTCGCGGGGGAACTTCATCGCTCTTGTGGGAAATATGCGCTCCAGGAAGTTTACCCGGGAGATCGCCGGCTCCTTCCAGAAGGCCACGGACCTGCCGGTGGTGAGATTGAATGCGCCGTCCGTGGTGCTCGGCATCGATTTTTCCGACCATTGGTCCTTCAACAAGTTCGGCTATCCCGCCCTGATGGTGACCGACACGGCCTTCTTCCGGAACCGGAACTACCACGCACCAACGGACCTGCCGGACACGCTCGACTACAAGCGCATGGCAATGGTGGTTGAGGGGCTGAAGGCGGCGATCGAAGAATGGGCGGGGTGTCGACGGGGGAGCAGGGGATAGAGAAACAGAGAAGCGGATTGACATTCAGTGCCGGCCATTGTATGCTGTTTTATCCCGAACAGACTGAATAGACAGAGGCAATGCCATGTTGTTGAAGCGGATAAAAGAGACAGCCGCGCGTTTTCCCGAGAAGACGGCGATCCAGATGCGGGAGGGCGACCACTACCGGAAGTATACCTACCGGGAGCTGGGCCGGACCGTTGACTCCGTTGCCGGGGCCTTTGCCGCGAGGGGCGTCAAGAAAGGCGACCGCGTCGTCATCTTTTCCGAGAACCGGCCCGAGTGGTTCTTCGCCTATCTTGCCGCCCTTTCCCTCAATGCCGTGGTGGTGCCTCTTGACTCCCAGCTGACGGAGAAGGAAGCTGCCGTGCTGCTCAGGAACGCCGAGGCGAAGCTGGCCTGCCTGTCGGCAGCGACACGCTCCCGAATGCCGCAGGACGGCGGCTTTCAGGTGGTATCCTTTGACGGTGACATCGGGCTTTCCTTCAACGAGATGATGAAGGCCGGCCTGGCGGCTCCGTCTCCCGCCGCCCCCGCCGCATCGGACCTCGCCGCCATCCTGTACACGTCGGGGACCACGGGAGATCCCAAGGGCGTCATGCTGACTCAGGGGAACCTGGCGTCGAACTGCGAAAGCGTCATCCAGCTGAACATCGTCCGGAACAGCGATACTATGCTGCTTATCCTTCCGCTGCACCATACCTACGCGGCCATGATCTGCATGCTGCTTCCCCTGACCCTGGGCGCCACGGTCACGATCCTGAACAGCCTGAAGGGGCCCGATATCCTGCGGTGCATGCAGGAAACGAAGATCACGATCATGGTCGGCGTGCCGCAGCTGTACACGGCGCTGCGCCGGGCGATCTTCGACGAGATCGGCAAAAAGCCCGCCGCGGTGCGGATGCTGGTGCGGCTCTTGCTTGCGCTGAACATGCTGCTCCGGAAAGGGGCGGGCGTGAACATCGGCAAATTCCTCTTCGGCAAGGTCCACTCCAAATTCGGCCCCGCCTTCCGGCTCTTTGCGAGCGGCGGGGCGCGGCTGGAGCCGGACGTGCACCGTGACATGACGAGCCTGGGCTTCACGATCGTCGAAGGATACGGCCTTACCGAGACCTCGCCGGTGAGCTGTTTTAATCCCATTGAACGGCCCAAGTCCGGCTCCATCGGCATCCCCATTCCCGGCGTGGAGGTGCGCATCGCTGATCCCGACGCGAAGGGCATGGGGGAGATAGCGGTGCGCGGCCCGAACGTCATGGCCGGCTATTATATCAAGCCGAAGGAAACGGCCGCGGTGCTGAAGGACGGCTGGTTCCATACGGGAGACCTGGGCTACCAGGATGCCGACGGCTACTTCTTCATCACCGGACGGTCCAAGGAGCTCATCGTCCTGGCCAGCGGCAAGAACATCTTTCCCGAGGAGCTTGAAAAGTACTACAAGCAGATCCCGTCGATCAAGGAGCTGTGCCTGGTCCAGACGGACCGGGGGCTTGAGGCCGCCGTGGTGCCTGACTTCGATTATCTGCGGAAGATGAACCTGTCGAACTCCCGCGAGACCATCTCGGCCGAGATCGAGGACCTGGCCAAGGACATCTCGCCTTACAAGCGCATCATGGGCCTCAAGATATTCAAGGACGCCCTGCCTGCCACGCGGCTGGGCAAGCTGAAGCGCGCCGCGGTGCGCGAGCTCTATCTTGCCGGCGAGGAGCCGCAGGCGCCGCAGCAGCCCGTGAGCGACGAGGACCGGGCACTCCTGGCGAGCGACGAGGGCAGGAAGCTGCTGGCCTGCCTCGCGCCCTTCACGACAAAGAAGCCGATAGCCGCCGAGGACAACCTGGAGCTCGACCTGGGCCTTGACTCGCTGTCCCGCGTCGAGCTGGTGGTGAGCATCGAGAAGACCTTCGGCCTGAGCGTGCCCGAGTCCTTCGGCTCCGAGATCTTCACGGTCAGGGACGCGGTGTTGAAGATACGCGGCCTGCTTGAACAGGGAGGCGCCGGCGCCGGTGAACGCGTACAGCTGACCTGGGCCGAGATCCTGCAGCAGGAGCCCTCTGAAGAGATCAAGGGGGCGGTTCGCTTCAACAAGGGCCTGCTGAACGATGTTGCCCGGTACTTCATCCGCACGCTCTTCAAGCTCATCTTTCTCCTCTACGGCCGCATGCGCGTGAAGGGCGTTCAGAACCTGCCGCGCAAGGGTCCCTACATCATCGCGCCGAACCACCTGAGCCTCGTTGACGCGCCGCTGCTCATGTCGGCCATTCCCTGGCGCATGGGCTCGCACGTCTTCTTCCTCGGCATCACCAAGTTCTTCGGCGGGCCCGTCACCTCCTGGGTGGCGAAGCAGACGCAGGTGATCCCCGTGGACATGGAGACGAAGCTCTACAGCGCGCTGCAGCTTTCGGCCCATGTGCTGCGCCAGAACCAGATCCTCTGCGCGTTTCCCGAAGGGACCCGGTCCCGCGACGGAAGCCTGAAGGAGTTCAAGAAGGGGGTCGGGATGATCGCGAAGGAACTGGATGTGCCGATCGTTCCCGTTGCGCTTTTGGGGACCTATGAGATGATGCCGACGGGCAAACTGCTGCCCAAGCCGGGAAGGGTTTCGGTCACTATCGGCAAGCCGCTCTATCCCGAAGGGCTGGACTACGATGAGATCGCGAAGCAGCTTCGTGAAGCGGTCGTTAAGCTGATGGAAGGGTGATCAGCGAGGCCCCGCTTCGGACGAATACAGCGAAGAGACCGACCTTGAACCTCGAAGGCGCGCCCCGCTCCGTTTCCGACAGCATCAGACGCGGGACGGAGAAGGACGCGAAGGTTTCAGGACATTAGCGGGAATCCGCCTCAGACCGATGAAACAAAACCAAACCGTTGAACCGCCAAGACGCGAAGG
>JBBIHD010000278.1:0-3623 GCA_037447195.1 Nitrospirota bacterium
CTGATGGCGAACCCCGCCTCGATGATGTCCACGCCGAGCCGGGCGAGCTGCTTCGCCAGGGTGATCTTCTCTTCAACGTTCATGCTCGCGCCCGGGGACTGTTCCCCGTCGCGCAGCGTGGTATCGAATATTTTTATGGTCTTGTTCATGGGAATCTCCGCTTGGATAAAAACACGAAGCTGGGAAGTTGGGAAGATTTGAAGATGGGAAAAACCACCGCAGGGTGAGAATAGCCTTTCAACTTCTTATCTTCTCACCTTCCTGACCCCTGATCTTCCGTTTCTATACCGCCGCCTTGTCCCGCTTGACCAGCCCCAGGAGCGCTTCGCCGATGCCGGCCGCCAGATAGGTGATGGACACGAGGAACAGCACCAGCGAGGGATGGTAGGCCACCACCGCCAGGAAGGCGACCACGATGACCAGCAGCCCGAAGGGCCGCCGCTCGGTAAGGTTTGCCTCCTTCAGGCTGTGGTAGGTCACCTTGCTCACCATCAGGCCGGCCAGCAGGAAGGTGAGGGCCAGCACCCAGTAGTCCATGGTAAAGAGGTCCGCCAGCCGGTTGAGCCCCAGGGACTCGAGGATCGAGACGATGTCGTCATAGGCGAGCACCGTCGTGGCGATAACCAGCGCCGACGCCGGCGTGGGCAGGCCCGTGAAATGCTTCTTCTCTTCGGCGCTCATCTGGACATTGAACCGGGCGAGCCGCAGCGCAGCGCAGGCCACCAGGAAGAAGGCGCCGAGCCAGCCGATCTTGCCGAAGGACTGGAGCGTCCAGGTGTAGACGAGCAGACCGGGCGCAACACCGAAGGAGATGACGTCCGACAGGGAATCGATCTGGATGCCGAACCGCGTGGTGGTATGGGTAAGACGGGCCACCCAGCCGTCGAGCACGTCGAAGATGGACGCCGCCATGATCGCCCATGCCGCCCTCCCGTAGTCCGCGTTCAGCGACGCCACGATGGAATAGAACCCGAGAAACATGCTCGTGAGCGTCAGCAGGTTCGGCAGCAGGTAGATCCCTTTTTTCATTTCAGAACTCCGATCACGTCCCGGGCGCCCTTCACCCGGTCGCCCACCTTCACCCTGAGCTCCGCGTCCCGGGGCAGGAAGATGTCAACGCGGGAGCCGAAGCGTATCAGGCCGTAGCGTTCGCCCCGCGAGAGCGAATCGCCCGGCTTGGGGTAGCAGACGATGCGCCGCGCGATAAGGCCTGCGATCTGCTTTACCAGGACCTTTCGTCCGCCCTGCGTGATGACCATGGCGGTCTGTTCATTGTCCAGCGAGGCCTTGTCCACCGAGGCAACGTGGAACTTGCCGGGATTGTACTTCACCGTCTCGACAGATCCGCCGATGGGCGCGCGGTTCACGTGCACGTTGAAGACGGACAGGAAGATGCTGATCTGCTTCACGTCCTGCTTCAGGTACGTGGGCTCGAAGATGTCCTTCACCACGATCACCCTGCCGTCGGCAGGCGAGACCACCAGGTTGTCGCCCTGCGGCACGGCGCGTTCGGGGTCCCGGAAGAAGAAAAGGACAAAGACCGTCAGCGCCAGGACCGTGTAGCCGGGATATCTCCATCCGAGAATGAAGAGCAGCACGGTCACGATCACGAGCGGCAGGATGAATATCCAGCCTTCGGAAGCAACGGGTATGCCGTAGTTTTTCATCATGATATTTAATAACCTTACCCGCCACAAAGGCACTAAGACACAAAGAAATTCATCTCAAGCTTCTATAATTCTTACCCCGAGATTCATACTTCGCGCCTTCGTGACTTCGTGGCAAATCTTTTGAAGTTAGTTTTTGCTCTTGTCGACCAGCTTGCCCTTCTGCAGCCAGGGCATCATCTTGCGCAGCCGTTCCCCCACCTCTTCAATGGGATGTGCCTGGCCCTTCCGCGTGAGCGCCGAGAAGGTCGGCTTGTTCGCCATGTTCTCGAGCATCCACTCCTTGGCGAACTGGCCCGACTGGATCTCGTGCAGGATCTTCTTCATTTCCTTCTTCGTCTCATCGGTGATGACCCGCGGCCCCCGCGTCAGATCGCCGTACTGGGCCGTGTTGCTCACCGAGTAGCGCATGTTCGAGATGCCGCCCTCGTAGATCAGGTCAATAATGAGCTTCAGCTCGTGCAGGCACTCGAAATAGGCCATTTCCGGGGCATAGCCCGCTTCCACGAGGGTCTCGTACCCCGCCGTGATCAGCGCTGTTGCGCCGCCGCACAGCACGGCCTGCTCGCCGAAGAGGTCCGTCTCCGTCTCTTCGCGGAAATTCGTCTCGATCACTCCCGCCCTTCCGCAGCCGATGGCGGCGGCATAGGCCAGCGCCATCTCCTTTGCATTGCCCGAGGGGTCCTGATGCACGGCGATGAGGCCCGGCACGCCCTCGCCCTTGGTGTACTGGGAACGCACCAGGTGTCCCGGGCTCTTGGGGGCAACCATGATGACGTTCACGTCCTCGCGCGGCACGATCTGGCCGAAGTGGATGTTGAACCCGTGGGCAAAGGCGAGATAGGCGCCCTTCTTGATGTTCGGTTCGATGTCCTTGCGGTACATGCCGCCCTGGAGCTCGTCGGGCACCAGGACCATGATCACATCCGCTTCCTTGGCTGCCTCGGCCGTTTCCACGACCTTGAGGCCGGCGCCGGCCGCCTTCTCCCAGGACTTGCTCCCCTTGCGCAGCCCGACCATCACGTCGATGCCGCTTTCCTTCAGGTTATTTGAATGGGCGAAGCCCTGGCTGCCGTAGCCGATGACGGCGACCTTCTTGCCTTTCAGCAGCTTCTGGTCGGCGTCCTTCTCGTAGTACACTTTCATTGGATCCCCTTTCTTTGCCGCGCATCCTGAGTTCAACGATCAAAGCGCGAACCGGAACGGCATTCGCCCTGCTTCGCGCCTGATGCTTATTTGAGCTTCTTCTTGACTTCCTCGTCTTCGAGCAGCTGGCTCACCGCTGCCGTGACCGCATCGGCCAGCATGTCCTCCACCTGGGCAAGCGAGAACAGGACGTTTTCACGCTCCTGCCTGCTGTTCAGGTTGATGGTCCGGATGATCTTCTTCTCCGCCATGTCGGCGACAGAAACCCGGAGCTGGACCGATGCCTTGATGTTCGTATTGAAGGGCCGGGAAACGGACTCCACCCAGAGCCCCTTGATCTCGCCTCCCACCAGGATGTCCGCCCCTTCGGCCTTGATCCCCGCGTCTGTCAGGTCCCAGGCAGGGACCATTCTGACCGTGATGCCTTTCGCCGACAGGATGTCCACGAGCCGCGCCGTGACCAGGTCCGATGCGTGGCCCTGGATCACCAGGTCGTTCTCAAGCCCGCTGGGGATCGACTTTTTGCCGACCACTGATGTCGTTTTCCCGCGGTCGTCCTTGAAGGGGCTCACGCCTACGACCGGCTTCGGCTTCGCAGCAACAGCGCTTGCATCGGAGGGAAAACGCAGGTCCAGCAGGACCGGCCCCTTCTGGGCACAGCCGACGACAGCCACCATTCCGAGGATCAACAGGAAATACAGTCTCTGTCTCATACGTGGACCTCCTTCGGGTTCACGATTCGGTATGCTGCATTGGGCAGAGCGCAGGGCTGACGCCGTGACAGTTCGCTCCGCTTGCCTGTTGGACGCC
>JBBIHD010000279.1:0-3614 GCA_037447195.1 Nitrospirota bacterium
AAGCCAGATAAATCTTGATTTTCCTTCGTGTGCTTCGTGCCATTGTGTGAGTAAATTCTTTTGGGTCCTGAATAGTTACAAAAACCTTTGACACTGGTAAGGGCGGATAAACAACTATGAAAATCAGGATTCTTCATAACTGATGATCTCGTAAGAAGTCTAATTTTCACACAGAGGCACAAAGAACACAAAGAAAACCCTATTGATAATGAATGATTTTCCTCTTCGTGCCTTTGTGGCTTTGTGTGAGACAGGACTTTTTACGACTTTATCATAACTCAATCAGCGTACATCAGCGTGAATGAAGTTTTTTCCCGAATGAGAAGATTTGACTTGTACCTATTTGACCTGTCCGTGTTTATCCGTGTTAATCCGCGTCCAAGTTTTATTCCTGTTCATGCCCCGCTACTCCTTCTCCTCTACCTCCATGACCGACTGGATCCTGTCCCTGAACCGGTAATAGAGATAGGACGTGCCGGTCAGCACCAGCCCCAGGATGATGAAAGACAATATCCGGTAGGGCGTGCTCACGTTCGCCATGTCGGACAGAAAGACCTTCAGCACCGTGGCGCCGAAGAGGCCGATAGCCGTGCGCCGCAGGGCCGCGCTGGAATGACGGAAGCCCAGCACCATCAGGCCCACGGAGAATACGGTCCAGAGCACCGAGATGGCCGCGAACCGGGCCGCCGAAAGATACTGGTGGAAGAACGCCGAGGCCTCCGCGTTCAGGACGATGAACAGCACGATGCCGAGGGCGATGGCCAGCGCCGCGGCATCGCCCCGGTCCCGGGGAATGAGGCTCGTCGAGGACTTTGCCGCAAGCTGCCGCGCCGAAGCAAGACAGGCGAGCAGCACGATCGTGGCGGCAAGCCGTTCGACGATGCGGAACGTATACCCATCGCTGAAAGCCCACGTATAGTCCGAGAACCGGAAGATCACCGAGTAGTCATAGAGCAGGAACTTGAAGACCGCCGCCAGGAACAGGACATGGGCTGCGCCAACGAGGCTCTTGCGGTCCAGCCGGAGCCCGGCCCAGAGAAGCGTAAGGGCCTGTGCGGCCCAGAAGATGGTGATCCAGTGCTTCGAGAAGATGATCGGCACGGTGATAATCAAAAAGAGCATGGCCTTTGCCAGGAGCAGCACAAAGGCGTCCTGCTGGTGCCTGCCCTGTTTGTGCAGATAGGACGCCATGCCGAGGAACATGACACTGTAGAAAACCGTGATCACGCTCACCCAGGCCAGGGAGAACCGTTCCGAGATCATGGCATAGCTGTAGGCAAAGGCAAAGAGCGAGTTTATCACCATGATCCAGGCGCTGCCTGCCCGCACCGAGGTCTTGCGCAGGATCTGGGAGGCAACGGGGGCGATGCTGTAAATAAGAAAGAAGATGGTCAGGAAGATGATGGCGGGCCAGAACTTGTGCTGCGCATAGTGGCGCATATACCAGCCCGTGAACAGCAGGTAGGTGAAAAAGAAGCCGAGGCGCGTCAGCAGGTCCCACTTCTTCCTGAAGGCGATGGCCAGGAGCCCCAGGTTCAAGATGGTCATGTAGGTCATCAGCACGATCTGGTTGTCCCTTCCTGTGGACAGCAGCACAGGCGTCAGGAAACCGCCGGCCATGCCGAGCACGGCGAGCCACTTGGCGTCATAGAGGACAGCCAGGAGGCAGGCAAGGGCCGTGATCAGGACCATGACTCCGAAGGCCGTGGCCTGCGGGATGAGATCGTACAGCTGGAAGCCAGCGAACGTGGCGAAATAGAGAACGGCAATACCGCCGCCTGAGAGAGAGAGGCCGAAGTTCTTCAACTCCTTTTTCCGGAACCGGTCGCCGGCGATCAAAAATACGACACCCCAGAGATAGGCCATGGCAACACGGCCCGCGGGTCCTACCCAGCCCTGCTCAAAGGAATACTTCAGGAAGTAACCCACACCGAAGACCATGGCCAGGATGCCGATGATCAGCAGCCATTTCTGGCCCATCCGGATCTCGAGATCGCTCCCGCCGGCGGAGGGCTTTTTCTGTTCTTTCACGATGCCGGGTACGGGCTGAGCGGCTGCTGCCGGGGCCGCAGCATGAACAGGACGAGCAGATGGCGGGGGCTCCGTTGCGGGACGGGTCGAGGCGGCAGCCGCGCCTGCAAGGTCACTGCGCAGCACAACCTCGTACTCCTGCAGCCGCCGCCAGACCTTCGCGAATTCCGCTGTCATGGCGTTGTGCATCTTGCCCATGCGGTCAACATCGTCCCGCAGGCCGAAGTAGAAGGTGAGGCGCGACGACATCTCTTCGCCGAGATCGTGGCCGCAAGCTCCGCAATATCTCCCCGCCGCCACGATGGGGGCGCTGCACTTCGGACAAATCATCTGTTCCTCCTCGCGCGGGACAGCACAATGAGCATCATACTGGAAAAAGCATTTGGACGCGGATATTCGCGGATTCCATCTGATACGTCACCTTCTGCATCCGAAGCCCCGGTGAAGGATGCCTCACCCCCCGCACAGCTTCAGACCCTTCCGGGCCTGTTCCGATGCAGGGTCCTGCTTCAGTGCGTCCTGGAAAAAAGCCAGCGCCTTGGTCTTGAGGCCGCGCTTCAGATAATGCTGCGCCAGTTCCACATAGTAGTCGACCTTCGCGGGGTCGAGCGAGATGGCGCGCTTCAGGCATTCCTCGGCATCATAATGCCGCTTCGGCATTTCCCGCAGGGCCAGGCCGTGATAGAAATGATACTTGGCATTGCCCGGTTCGAGGTCGCAGGCCTTCCGGAACATCTCAACGGCCATCAGGTAGCCGCCGTTTTCAAAGTCCGCCCGTCCCTTCCGATAGAACTCAGAGCCGGGTCCTTCGCCTTCCACAAAGGTCCGGTCCGACCCGGGCCTCCGCGAGGACTTCACCTTGCCCTGGTTGGAAAGGTAGGCGAACTCGCTCAGCATGGACTCCACATTCAGCGCTTCGTATGCCGCATTGACGCGCGTGAAGAGCTTCTCAAAGATGTCCTTCATGCCGTCCATGCCGGGCTCGAAGTGACGGTCCGGATGGTACAGCTTCGAGAGGCTGAGGTAGGCCTTCTGGATCTCGCTCGGCGCAACGCCCTTTTCTACACCGAGCACGTCGTAATTGTCCTTCTTGTTCTCCATTTCCTTCCAGGCGTCCTCAATGCTCTGCCGGGCGGGAGATGCTGCCGCTGCCGGCTCCTGCACCGGGGCCGCAACAGGCGGCTCCTCGGCCACGGCCTGCTGCACGGCCTCGCGCGCGAACTCCAGCTCGTCCTCGTGGTCGATCCTGCCCACTTCAGCCATTCTGAGCGCCAGGAACAGGTACATGACCTTGAGCGTGTAGAAATCTCCTGCCGCAGAGAGCGAGCATATCTCTTTGACGCTCCGCCTCCCGTCAATGAGCGAAAGAACGGCCTTCTGGTTCCGGGAAAGATCAGCTGCCTGGAAAAGCGCTGTGGGATCGATGGCTGGGCGGAGGACCGTGTCATCGGCAGGGAGCGAGTCCTTCACCACCTGCCAGTCGAGGCGGCGAGAGCCCGCAAGGATCAGGTTGCCCGTGCTCATCTTGAGCTGGATGATGTCCTTCAGCGGAAGGGCGCCTTCGTCGAACTGGTAGCGACCAT